>JAAYLF010000212.1 GCA_012522035.1 Clostridiaceae bacterium | reverse complement strand
GCACTATACTTTCGGGTTAGTGCAGAAGTTGGAAAGTACGTTAGAACCTGCTGGCTTTAGCCACGCAGAGTTTCAGTATCAAAATGAATGATGCATTAAAGGATATGGGTATTGTGGATGCTTTTGATGCGGCTAGTGCGGACTTGTCAAGACTTAGCAGATCCTCAAGAGGCAATTTGTTCATCTCTGAAGTACTTCACAAAACTTTCATATCAGTGGATGAAAAGGGAACAAAGGCCGGAGCTGTTACAAAGGTGGAAGTGGCTGCATCTGGAGTCATGGGTGAAATTGATGTTCTTGACAGGCCTTTTGTGTATGCTATTATAGACAATGCAACAAATCTTCCTGTTTTTGTTGGTGCAGTTGTGAACTTGAGTAATTGAAATTTTTATTTTCCGCTTCTTTAGGGTACAATAAGGTATGATATTATCAAAGGAGTGGGAAATATGAGTAGAACAAAAATACTGGCAATTGTCGGTTCGTTGAGAAAAGATTCATACAACAAGCAGCTGGCTATGGCCGTAAAAGACATAATAAACGACAGGGCGGATTTTGAAATCCTTGAGTATGGTGATGTGCCTTTCATGAATGAGGATATTGAATTTCCTCCACCTGAAGCGGTGAAAAGGGTTAGGGAGAAAGTAAAGCAATCAGATGCCATCTGGTTCTTTACCCCAGAATACAATCACTTTTTTACAGGTGTATTGAAGAATTTGATTGACTGGCTGTCCCGTCCCGCAAGTGAAACCGAACCTCAGGTTTTGGCAGGAAAACCAGCAGTAATTAGCGGCATTTCTATAGCAGGAACCGGTACCAGCATGGCCCAGGACCATCTGGTTACCCTCTTGAGTTTTCTGGACATGGATATTATGAATCAGCCGAGACTGCCAATACCAAAAGCCCAGGAACAACTGGATGAGGAAGGCAGATTGAAACTAACCACCAGTCTTCCCTTTGTTAAAGAACAGGTGGATGCTTTTTTGGATTTTGTACAAAAAAGAATGAATTAGAAACAGAGGATTTATTAATGAAAGACGGAGAGATAGTTAAAAAGGTATGGTCATCTTGTGAGTCCATGCTGAAGGAAAAGAACTATATTTCCCCTGTGGAAATACTTATGAGGGTTGGAGTGCTTTCTGACAAGGACTACAGACAATGGAGATATGCCAAGGTCCCATATCTTGAAATAGTGTGCAAGGCAAATTTGAGGAAAATGTCTTTGATAATGAAAGAGCTTGGGAATTTTGCAAGGCTCAACAAGTTAAAGCCTTCCCATACAGTATATGCGCCGTGGGGGTCTAAAAGCAGGAAAAAGGTTTTGCGTTTCAGCAAATCAGGAAATCCAAATATTGAGAAGCATTATTCAACCCATTATGTGAAAAGAAATATTGAGGAGTAGAAAAAGGGCTGCTGCTTTTGCATCAGCCCGGTTTAATATGCATGGAACACTATACATATTCAAGTATATGGTACATATATGCATTAATACATGTGGTTTCATCTATGCTGTATATTCTTTTTTGATTCCAGCGATAATTCATGTGCTGGTGTCCGTGAATAAAATATTTTGGTTTGTACGTCCTAATCAGTTCATTGAAGCATTCAAATCCGCGATGAGCAAGGTCTTTTCCATCGCCATGACCAAAGGCAGGCGAATGCGCCACCAATATATCAAATCCTTTATGTTTTTTTATTTTCCGTTTTAACTTCTTTATTCTTTTTTGCATCTCCAGTTCCGTATATTGATGTTTTCCATTTGAATAGCGATATGAACCTCCCAATCCTAGAATACGGATTCCTTTGTGTATATAAATATCATCTTCGATGCAGATGCAGCCTAAAGGTGGATTGTCATCATATCCATCATCATGGTTACCATGGACGTAAAGGAGATCTACAGGGATCATGGAAACCAAAAACTCAAGATATTGAGCCTTCAAATCACCGGCGGAAATGATTAAATCCACATCCCTGTATCTTTCAATATCAAAATAGTCCCAAATATATGGGGATTCCTCATCGGAGACCAGCAAAAACTTCATTTTCCAGCTAATTGCTCCTATCTTTTATGCCTTCTTTGATTTCTTTACTATCAGCAGTGCAGCTGCTGCAACAACAGCCAATGCTGCAATTGATATTATAACATACATCCAAAGATCGGATTTTTCTGTTTCTGTACCAGTTTTCAAGGTTCCAGCCTTGTATGTAACTTCAATCGTATCAATATCCATATTGGATGACCTTGACAGTTTGAAGTTTGCATACACGGAATTGTGGGTCTGCGTGTTTGTAAAAGACATTTCCTGACCGTTAACCAATACTTTTTCTGCGATATTGCCAGCAGGTACCAGTATCTGAAAATCAATCTCTTTACTATCACCGCAAACCTTGTAAATTAGTTTGCTGTTGTCCCTGTCATGTTCCATGGTGTATGCAATGTATTTGTCTGAAGCACCATAGGAAGTTGAGGAGTAGGCGGTGTTGTATTCCGAATTTGCCCATGCGGGAATCAGCCTTGCTTTCTCAAACTGCCCGCCCAGGTCATGTACACCACATAGCCCTTCAACGGTGGCAGAGTAGAGTGCTGCAGTTGACCATCCGGATGGGCCTCCACCGCCGTGCTTGTTATACGGGGTGCCGTCCTGGTAGTAAAGGAACTGCAGTCTTTTGTCGCGCTCATAGAGTTCACGTACTCTTTTTAATATATCTGCTCCGTATTCCGTGTAGCCGTAGGTAAAACAGCCCTTTGCCAGTTCACCAGCCACAAACAGCGATATTGTTCCGTTGACATAATCATTTGGTGGGTAGAGTATGGCATTTGAGTTTACGTAGGAAGGGTAGAGAGTAACCCATTCAGCATAATACTTCTTTTCTGGATTTGTTTCCGTTGGAGGAGGGTTGTTCCTTAGTTCAAGGTATGTCTCAATTATCCTGCTTGCTTCCTGCTGTGTTAGAATTCCTCTGTTTAGTGCATAAGCATTACTTAGACTGAGCCTGTCTTTATCTCCTTCAAAGTCTACTTTCCACAAAGCATCGGTTACCTCTTCCACTGTCGGCCGTATATGTACAATATGGGAGAAGAAATTTCCGTTCCATGCAATGTCCATGAGCTTTTTGCGTATGTCTTTTGCAGTGTTTTCCCATTTTTCCGCCTTTGCTTCATCCCCTGCTGCACGGTACATTTCCGAAATCATGATGCAGGCCTGATAGAATCCGGTATTGTCTCCATGGAATATTGCCATTGGAGAGTCTTCTTCTATCATTCTGTTGCGGTCCAGCCCCTTTTGACCGTATACCCAGTCCCATGTGTCAATGGATACTCCTCGTTTGACAAGGCCTGTGTCCGGGTCAAATCTCTTGTCACTTGTTAGATAGTAATTAAGTGCTTTTTCAAGGCTTGGCAAAACTTCTTTCAGCCATTCAAGATCATCGGTTGCTTTCCATGCCTGGTAAATGGCTTCGGCCATCAAGTATTCAATATCCGCTTCAATCTCAAGCCTTATCAACGTGGTTGATGCATTTATTGGTTTGAGGCAGTTGCCTTTTACAAAAGTGGTGTGTATATCCTGGCTGTTGACAATTATTTCATAGTAAAAGCCTTCCTCAGTCTGGTTCATGATGAAAAAGTCAAGTCCGGATATCACATCACTATCAAAGTATTTGGAAGCCTTAATCATATGAATGTGATCTCTTAACCATATGTTGTTCACTTTGAAATTTATTTTCTGCAAACTATGTCTGGACTGCCCTTGTGTTATGGTTGTTTTGTAGTGTTCAAACAATTTGTTGAAGTAATCGTTCTCTGTTTCCACAACCGTGTCTGCCAGCATCTTTATTGTATAACTGGCGGATGCTCCGTTTGTCTTTGTTATGGTGATGGTATGTGTTCCTGCCTTGCCTCTTGGCAAAAAATTCAATGTGTAAACTCCATTCTCTGGCAGAACTTCTTCGTTTACGTACTCGACGCCTGCTGCGTCGGTAACGGTGACTGTAAGTTTGTCGGGATAGTTTGGGATCGTTATTGAGATTGTTTCTTCTTTAAGTGGTTTCAGATTTTTACTCAATATGTTAATGGCAGCCTCTTTGCCATCAATATCAACAACTGCAGCATTGATACCTGAAAAAAGTAGTGTCAGGTACATAAATGCAAGAGCCATGCATGCCAATGCTTTAGTTTTCATTGTTTCACCTTCTTTCCTTTCTTCCTGTTATGTGTGTCAATTATATTACATTTTTGTGAAAAATACCATTTGGTTTTTTTGGGGAATTTGTTAGACAAATCTAAAAATATTGTGAATTATGCCCTTTTTCATATTGACATCTTATACACTCTGTGCTAATAATATATATGTTAGAAGAACCTAACTTTTTATTGTGCTAATGTGAAGGGAAGATAACGAATGAGAAACAGGTATAGGCGAGGAAACAGACATGGACAGAAGCCGGATTTGCAGAATCAGAGCATTTACCATGCCCAGGATAATTACCAATACACCATTACGAAAGCTCCCGAGCTGGCTATTCTTAAAAGCTTGGGTATAGTTGAGAATGCATCGGTTTACAAGGTCATGACTCACAGACTTGGAGGACCGGTACTTATCAAGGTGGACTCCAGCGATATTGCCATCGGCAAGGATATCGCAGAGAGAATAATGGTTAGGAGGTAATTTGATTGGCAAGCTGTCATGATTTAAATGAGGATATAAATGTGTACAACAAGCCCAACAAGATTCTTTTGATGGGCAACCCAAATGTAGGAAAGAGCGTATTCTTTTCATACCTCACCGGAATCAATGTAGTAAGTTCAAACTATGCCGGCACAACGGTTACATATACTGAAGGAACACTCAAACTCGATGATGAAACTTATACCCTGATCGATGTACCAGGAACATATTCTTTGGAAGCAACCAGCGAAGCGGAAGCCGTGGCTGTAGGTTTTATGTGCAGCAATCCGGTTGCGGTAATATGTGTTCTGGATGCTACTAATCTTGAGAGAAATATTAAACTTGGTCTTGAAATAAAAAAATACAATGTTCCCATCGTTTATGCGCTTAACTTGTTGGATGTGGCAAAACGCCACGGAACTGCAATAGATGTAAATCTTTTGTCCAGGGAGCTTGGTGCTCCGGTTGTTCCTACGGTTGCTGTAAAGGGTGAAGGAATTGACAAACTTTTGGATGAGCTGAAGAGGGTTATAAAGAACCCGGAAAAGGCCTTTGATTGCGAAGGATGTAAAACTTGTCCAAATTGTGCAGGCGACAGTCTTAATGAATGGGACAGGGCAAAGGAAATTGCTGCGAAAGTAAGGACTAAAACGGAAGGCAAACCCAGCTTTCTCGACCGACTGGGAGACAGCATGATCAAGCCCTGGCCGGGCATACCCATTGCACTGATTGTAATTGTTGCGTCTTTGGGAGCAATTGTGGGAGGCGGAAAAGCTCTTAGGGCAGCAGCACTGCTTCCTTTGGTAAACAATGTGCTTGTTCCCTTGTTCCACAAACTCTTCTCGGCTTTTGTACCTGAAGGAATACTTCTAAATGTGCTGGTTGGAGAGTTTGGAATATTCAAGATTGCCTTTGAGTGGATTATTGCCCTGATTCTTCCTTATGTCTTTCTGTTTTATGTGGTGTTTTCTTTTCTTGAGGATTCGGGTGTATTGCCAAGACTCAGCGTTCTCTTTGACAATATTATGAGGAAGATGGGTATACAGGGCGGCAGCATGATTACAATCCTTCTTGGATATGGGTGTGCGGTGCCTGCAATTATCGGTTCAAGAACCGCCACAACGAAGAAGGAACGCCTTATAATTTCTACTGTTGTGTGTTTTGCAGTACCATGCATCTCCCAAACCGGAGCGCTAATCAGTCTGTTTGCGAATTTTTCGCCCATACTGCTTATACTCATGCTCCTTATGTCGTTTTTCATTATGTTTGTGGTATCCTTTATCTTAAGCCGCACGCTTAAAGGAAAAGTTGATCCAATGGTAATTGAGATACCGAACCTGCTTGTGCCAAACGGCAAGGCTTATGGCAAGAAGCTTATGATAAGAATGAAAGGCTTTCTTGTAGATGCGGAAGTTCCCATGCTCATATCCATTATTATTGCAGCACTGCTTAAGGAAACTGGACTGCTCGATTACATTGCCGTATATCTGGAACCGATTGTAAGTGGATGGCTTGGTCTTCCAAAGGATGCGGTTATTGCACTGATTCTTGGTATTGTCCGCAGGGAAATGGCTGTTGCTCCACTGCTTGCCATTGAAGGTTTGACAGCACTTCAAGCCTTCGTCGGTGGAACGGTTGCCCTTTTGTACCTGCCCTGCTTGTCGGTGTTTGGAATATTGACAAAAGAATTTGGTCCAAAAGTGGCAATAACCATAGGTTTTTCCACGGTTGTTAGTGCTTTTGCAGTAGCCGGCATTATTAATCAGGTTGCTCATCTGTTTGTTTAATGAGGGATTGTCATGGCAGGCTTGATACAAAGAACAACAAAGAAACTTGAATGCCTGGCTGCAAGAAACAAAGCTGCATACAATGTCCTTGCCTTGTATTACAAAAGGATTGTACACAAGGAGATAAGACTTGCTGATATAAATGAGAAGGACAGGATCCTGTGTGTTGGCGGAGGACCTTGTCCTTTTAGCGGAATACTGCTGCATGAGCATACAAAAGCTCATGTGACAATCATTGATAATGACGAGTACTGTGTTGAAGTATCAAGACAGCTTGTCAGGAAACTGGGATATGAGAATTATATTGAAATCCGTCATGGAGATGGCAGCGACATCTGTCCTGAAGACTACACTGTCATTCACATGGCGCTTCAGGTTAGTCCCCTTGACAAGGTTTTCAGATACATGAAGCAAAAATGCAAACTAGGCTCCAAGATACTGGTACGCATACCCAAAAAGTATTTGGCCCATACTTACAATATACATGACCTTGCAGTGTTCAACGCATACAGCAAGAAGGCCAATCATCCATTTAGAAATATCGACAGTACGGCACTTTTCATTGTTTATTAAGGAGAGAAAGTATCTGGATGAAGATTGTTAGAATACTTGGGTATGTCGTACTTCTTTTTTTATTGGTCATATTGTTTATCACCTTTGATTTCAACAGTTTTGTGGAAAGCATAAGGAAAGTATCTATCCTTGGATTTATAGGACTTCTTTTTATACAGGTTGTCAGTCAGTTCCTTGTCAATTACCAGTGGTGCAGGATAGGGAAGGTAATGAACAAGGACTACAGTTTTTTTAAAATGCTTTATATAAATGCAAGAGGCATGATAATTGAGAGCATTACTCCTGGAGTAAAAATTGGGGGAGAAGTAACAAGGGCTTATCTCTTGAAGAAAGAGATGAACTATTCCTATCAGGAATCCGCCACCCTTGTTACCATTCAGAAAATGGCAAGCTTTTTCAGCTTTTTCCTGCTAAATCTTGTTTCTTTTGCCCACTTGTCAGGCAAAGTTGAAATTTTTCAGGGTGCTGTGAGAGCTGTCGTTTTTTTGTTTCTTTTTGTATTCCTTGGTATTCTTGTTTTTATGTTTGTTGGGACCAATGTGCTGGAAAACTGGGTCAAGAATAGGAAACCAAAGAGGAAAGCAGGTATTGCACTGCATAAATACATGCTGGTACTACTTGAGAATATAAAGGTTTTGAAGAGCATCAAGGGGGAGATGTACAAGCAGTTTTTTCTATCATCTGCCATATGGATTATTTACCCTTTGAAAATGATTTTGCTTGTAAATTTGTTCTCGGTGGAATATAATTGGGTATTCCTAACCGAGGTTACTTTCATTTCCTATATGGTAGGAATGATACCTCTTATGCCGGGAGGACTGGGTGGGTTTGAAACTGCGATGACAAGCCTGCTTGTACTAATGCAAATTGAGAAAAATCAGGCATTGGCAATCACTCTTCTTTTCCGGTTTATAACCTTCTGGTTCGTAATACTACTTAGTCTTCTTTATACTGGAGGATGGAAAATTGGAGAAAGAAAAAAGAACAACCCCAAAAACCAAATACGTACCTAACATGATTACAATGTCGAATATGGCAGTGGGTGTATTTGTCATCCTTGCCATGATGCGCGTAAATTCCGCTGCAGGCACCAGACTTGCCTGTCTTCTGATTTATTTGGCAGTAATTTTTGATGCCTTGGATGGTTTTCTGGCAAGACATTTGAATGCAACATCAGAATTGGGAAGGCAGCTGGACAGTTTTGCCGACTTTGTAACGTTTGGTGTTGCACCAGTTGCAATATTCATGGCCAGGATGGACGACATATCCTGGTTTGTGCTTTTTGTGCTTGTAATGTATCCTCTGGCAGGGGCTTTCCGTCTTGCAAGGTACAATCTTCAGGAGGATTACAGATATTTCAAAGGGCTCCCGATTACAGCTGCAGGTTTCATAACTGCAAGCACGCTTTTCATACATAGTTTTGTTTCACAGGAATTTTCAAATATGTTTGTCCTTGTATTTGTTCTTCAGACATTTTTACTGTCTTTTTTGATGGTTGGCAGTTTTCGCGTAAAAAGAATACTGCATTGATAAGAAAACTGTGATAGAATATGTATGCAGGGAGTGACATCTGTCATATCATTGGTATTCCGAAAGCTATTAGGAAAAAGATTGGCAAAAATGAAGGCGACAAGGTTTTGGTTACCATAATGGAACGTTGAAAATGAGTGAGGATATTGTAATTGGTGGAGAAAATGAAGATAGTGAGATTAAAACAGGTATAAAGGGAACTAAAAGGTCCTGGGTTGTATCTGTTTTTGTTTGTCTATTTATTATTCTTGTTTTATACTTTTTAAAAAGGATAACAAGGACAATGTTTTAATTAGCTCTCCAACGCCAACGATTATCAGTGAAACGGAAATGCCCGTTCCCACTCCGACTCCCTTTTTGATGCAGGGTGTATGTCTTGATATGGATGATGTAGTAAAGAAACCGGATGGTTCTGAACCAATAAGGCTTTTTTTCATATCCCTGGATGGTGTGCTGTGTGAATTTATATGATGAAAATTATAAGATAGTTGCATTGCAGGAAATAAAGAAAGAGAAGGATTTGCATGGACAACGAGTTTGATGAGAATGTTGTAATCGGCGAAGAGACTGAGGAAAATGAAATAAAGACTGGTATAAAGGAATCCAGATATACATGGGTAATATCTATTTTTGTATTACTTGTGTTTTTGTGTGTCTTTTTGTTATTTAAGAATGAAAATGACAACGAGATTCTCTCAAATAGTCCAACGCAGTCAACAAACCAAACAACACCAGAACCTTCATTTCAAAATGTCATTACGGAGAGGTACCTTCTTGCCATGGATGAGTATTCGTCCTTAATTATGAAGGGTGAATATGATTATTATAATGATTACGCCAGACTTGAAATATATTTTGATAACATCACTAGCCAGCCTTTGGTTTTGTGGACGCCTAAATGGATGTATTATGAAAAACCTTATAGTGCCATTTTCCATAAGGATGAATGCTATGTCTTAACAAGGGGTGCATATGCGGATTATGAAGAGATGATGAGAACATTTCGTCAATCCGTCAAAGAGCCCATTTATCTGTGGCGTTTGAACGAGTTGGGAAACTGGGAAGGTGTGGTGCTTGATTTTGGTATAGATGCTCTTGAGAAATGCTCATACTTTCATTTCGAAACTTTAAGAGGAAGTGTATCCGATAAAGTTGTAATATCTCTTTTTGACAAATACGGAAAAAGAATAAACTCAATTCCTATTCCGCGAATATAATGTTTTTATGGTAGAATATACAGGTTATTATTATATAGTCAGGAGTTTTTATGTATTCACTACTGTTGGTTATAATATACATTGCTTTTATTAGTCTTGGCCTGCCTGATTCACTGCTTGGATCTGCCTGGCCTGTTATGTATCACGAACTCGAAGTACCCATGTCCTATGCAGGAATTGTGACAATGATTATTGCTGGCGGCACCATTGTGTCAAGCCTCATGTCCAACAGAGTCACACGAAGGTTTGGAACCTACCTTGTGACCTCTGTCAGTGTATTGCTGACTGCCATTGGACTTTTTGGGTTTTCCATATCAAAGTCCTTCATACTTCTGTGTATCTTTGCAATTCCCTATGGTCTTGGAGCAGGTGCGGTAGACGCGGCGCTTAACAACTATGTTGCCCTTTACTACAACTCAAGACATATGAACCACCTGCATTGTTTCTGGGGTGTGGGAGCCACCATAAGTCCGTATATCATGGGCTTGTGCCTTTCAAGAGGTTTGGGCTACTCAAATGGATATCTGTCAGTAGCCATTATCCAGGTAGTCATAACGGCACTTTTGTTTGCAAGCTATCCTCTTTGGAGAAAGAACGGCCAGACAATGAAGAACAAAGCTGCAAATGGACGCCATATCACCATTAAGGAAGCTGTAGGGATAAAGGGAGTAAGGTATATACTGATAGGCTTCTTTAGCTATATTGCACTTGAAGCGACAGCTGGTCTTTGGGCAAGCAGTTATCTTGTGGAGTTTAGAAATGTGGATGCGGACACTGCCGCAACCTTTGCCTCCATGTTTTTCCTTGGAATTACAGTAGGAAGGTTCATAAGCGGATTTGTATCCGACCGGGTCGGAGACCGACTCATGATTAGAAGCGGAATAATCATCTGCATGTTTGGCATTCTTTTGATTGCCCTTCCTTTTTCCAGCGTGTTTTCTCTATCAGGCCTTGTTATTGCAGGTCTTGGATGTGCTCCCATTTATCCTGCTGTAATACACTCAACTCCTTCCAACTTCGGAAAGGAAAACTCCCAGGCAATCATCGGAATACAGATGGCCTGCTCATATATGGGCAGTACCCTGATGCCTCCTTTGTTTGGAGTCATTGCAGATTATGTTAATATTGGGTTTTATCCATATTTCCTTGCATTTTTTGCAGTTTTGATGCTTGTGATGACGGAAAAGCTCAACAAAGCGGTAAGCAATCTGGTATAATAGGGGCGTATATGAAAAACTGGAGGAAATAAAATGAATCCCATATTGCCAAGACAGTTCTTTATTGCAGATGGTGAGGCCCATGTCATGCCGGATGGAAGGTTGTATCTTTACGGTTCCACCGACATATCCAGCAAAAAGGAATACTGCGGTCATGAGTATCATGTCTTCTCAACGGAGGATGAAACATTATCAAACTGGACATACCACGGCGTTTCCTTCAGGAATACCAAGGAAGACAGCAGCATATATTGGAGCAAAGGCACGCCCTTGTATGCTCCCGATGCAATTCACAAGGACGGAAAATATTATCTGTATATTTGCGGGCAGGACAATTTTGAAGCTGTTGCCGTATCGGACAAGCCTTACGGGCCTTTTGTGGACGCAAAACCGATAAAGGGAGCTGATGGCGACAGTATTGATCCTGCCGTTTTTGTTGATGATGACGGACAGGCATACTATTTATGGGGCCAGTTCAACTTAAGGGGAGCAAAGCTGAATGAAGACATGTCTACTTTGGATATGAACAGTATCCAGACAGGAATACTTACAGAGCAGGAGCACGGATTTCATGAAGGGGCATGCATGCGCAAAAGAAACGGAATATATTATATAGTCTATACGGACATATCAAGAGGGAAGGCGACGTGCCTGTCATATGCCATGTCTGACAAGCCCTTGGGTCCTTACAAAAAGGGCGGAGTGATAATTGACAATATGTACTGCGACCCTCAAACCTGGAACAACCACGGATCTATCGAAGAATTCAAGGGACAGTGGTATGTTTTCTATCACAGATCCTCACAAAACAGTTTTACATCAAGGAGAATGTGTGCCGAGAAAATATGGTTCAATGAAGATGGAACCATCAATGAAGTGGAAATGACGTCAATGGGTGCCGGTGGTCCTGTTTGTGCATTCAAAGAGATTGACGCATCCATTGCATGCAGGGTAAAAGGCAACATATATATTGCACCTTATGATTCTTCCAAGGAAATACTTGTTAATAGCGGTGGCGGTAACTGGATACAGGACTGGGCAGAGTACAAGTATCTCGATTTCAAGGATGGTGTAAGACGTTTTTGCATAAAAACAAAAGGAAAAGGAAGGATTCTCGTAAAGACGAATGATAACCTGCTGCTTGCAGCGGTGGATGTTGATTCTCCAGAGTTTGAATGGTTTGAAACTGATGCTGTTGCAACGGCAGAAGGAGTCAAAGCCTTGTGGCTTATGTTTGAAGGAAGGGAAATGGAGGTCTTTTCATTCTATTTCGAATAAAGCAGAATACCCCAAAGCTGTATTTGGCTTTCAACATCCATATATGTTGATTACCAGATATGCCTGAGGTATTCTGATAAGAGTATTTGCAGTTTGAGTTGGTTTATGCATGGAAATAAAAGGAGGGGGAAATTTTGAGTAAGGTATATTTCATTGAAAACAGAAGCAGCGATTTTAAAAGTCTTGGAGGGGATGCCTTAAGACTTTTGAAACATTTTGTTTTGGAAACAAACCATCAGTTTGAAAAGGAAGTTCCCATTAAGGTGCATTTTGGCGAGAAGGGGAACAAGACTTTTGTTCCGCCTGTTTGTTATGACGAAATCATACGCTATCTTAAGGATATGGGAGTTGAACCCAGCTATATTGAAACGAATGTTTTGTACAGAGGTTCAAGAACCACAAGGACAAAGCATATTGAAACTGCAAAGGAGCATGGTTTTACCCAGATCCCAATAATTATTGCGGATGGTGAAATTGGAACGGATTATGTGGAAGTTGAGATAAACAAAGAGTATGTTGACAAATGCAGGATAGGTAAAGCGTACGGAAGATTCAAGCAATTTATAGTTATGAGCCATTTCAAGGGCCATGTGGAGGCTGGTTTTGGTGGAGCCATAAAGCAGCTTGGCATGGGGTTTGCTGCAAGAGGCGGAAAACTTGCACAGCATTCAGGCATATCTCCTGTTGTAAATGACTCAAAATGCACAGCCTGCGGAACCTGTGTTGACAGCTGCGATTTTGGAGCAATTGAATGTGAGGAAGTTGCGGTGATAGACAAGGATGTTTGTGTTGGCTGCGCAGGATGTATTGCTGTTTGTCCTGAAGGAGCAATAAGGAATACCTGGGGAGGCTCCAATTTCAAGGAAAAGCTTGCAGAATACGCCTTTGGTGCTGCAAAGGACAAGGACATCATATACATCTCCTTTATCATAAACGTAACCCAGGACTGCGACTGTGCAGGAAAATCCATGAAACCTATTGCTGACAATATTGGTGTTCTTTTGTCAAAAGATCCGGTTGCTTTGGATACTGCATGTCTTGATTTGGTGCAGAAGGAAAAGAGGATAGAACTGTTTGAAAAGGGAAGAGCTGTCCTTTTGCATGCACAGAAGATAGGTCTTGGTTCAATGGATTATGAGCTTGTAAGGTTATGAAGGCTGTAATATTCACAGGGCTTCAGGCCAGCGGAAAGACCACCTTTTTCAAGCAGTATTTCGAGAATGAGTATGTGCATGTAAACCTGGATACATTAAAAACCAGAAACAAGGAAAGACTCCTTCTTGAAGAGTGCTTTGAGAAAAACTTGAAGTTTGTTGTTGACAACACAAACCCAACAAGAGAAAACAGACAAAGATATATCAGTCTCGCAAAGGAGAAGGGTTACAAGGTTATTGGCTACTATTTCAAGTCCGACATAAATGGATGCCTTAAGAGAAATGCTATAAGAAATGAAAAGAACATACCTGATAAAGCGCTGTTTGCAACTCACAAGAAGCTTGAAATTCCAAGCTTTGAAGAAGGCTTTGACGAGCTTTACTATGTACACATAACAGACACTGGGTTCAAAGTGGAGGACTGGACAGATGAGGTTTGATGATTTTGATAATATGATGAGAAAGTATGAGGAGTCGTTGGATCAGACAATTGTGCCTGATGTGCATATTGTTGCAAGGCTTGACGGGAGAGGTTTTACCAGATTGACCAAGGAAGACATGAAGTTTGAAGCACCTTTTGATGTTCATTTTCGTGAGTACATGGTAGAGACAGTCAGGCATTTGATGAATTGCGGATTTAACATTGTGTATGGTTATACACAAAGTGATGAGATATCCCTGCTATTCCACCGGGATGACAATACTTTCGGAAGAAATACAAGAAAGATAAATTCCATTCTGGCAGGGGAAGCCAGTGCCTGGATGTCTCTTGCCTTAAACAATCTGGCTGTATTTGACTGCAGGGTGGTGCCTCTTCCAAATCTGGACAGGGTAATAGACTATTTTCTCTGGAGGCAGGAAGATGCCCATAGGAACTCATTGAATGCGCATTGCTACTGGATTTTGAGAAACGAGGGTATGAGCAGGCAGGAAGCAACTTTTGCTCTTTGTGGAAAGTCCACATCTTGCAAGAACGAATTGTTGTTCAAGAGAGGGATTAATTTTAACAACCTTCCTCTTTGGCAGAAAAGAGGGGTTGGAGTATATTATAAAGATATATATGTGGACGGATTTAATCCTGTGACGAATAGTTATGCAAGAACCAAAAGGAGAAGGCTTTTTGTGGACTATGAGCTGCCTGTAAAAGAAGAGTATGGATTTTTTCTGGAAAAACTTATAGAGGTGAAATGAATGAAATATATTGACCTGCACTGTGATACTTTATCAAAGGCATACAGTCATAATGTGGATGACATAGGTAATTGGCCGCTTGCAATGGTGGATATCGACAGGCTTTACAAAGCTGACTGCATAGCCCAGTTTTTTGCAATATACATGCCTGATGAGAGGGATGAAGCATTTGATGATGACGAGTATATTTTACGGCTTGTGGAGCTTTTCAAGCAAAATATCAAGAGGTATGAGGATAAAATTGCATATGCCCGCAATTATGGAATGTTGGTTGAGAACGATAGAAAGCAAAAGATATCTGCCTTTCTTACTATCGAAGACGGAAGAAGTGTAAACGGATGTTTTGAGAAAATAAAGAAATATTATGATTTGGGAGTAAGGCTCATCACTCTTACCTGGAACAGTCCCAACTGCTTTGGTTATCCAAATTCCTTTGATAAAAACATCATGGAAAAAGGCCTGACCAGCTTTGGCATGGATGCAGTTTCATACATGAATGACCTTGGCATATTGGTGGATGTTTCCCATCTTTCCGATGGAGGCTTTTATGATGTTTGCGAAGTATCAAAAAAGCCCTTTGTGGCATCCCACTCAAACTGTAGGGAGCTAAGCCCTCATCCTAGAAATCTTACCGATGACATGATAAGGTTGCTTGCTTCAAAAGGCGGAGTGATAGGAGTGAATATTGTTCCTGGTTTTTTGAGCAGTGATATTGGGAGCCGGGAAAGCTTTATAGATGATGTGGCAAGGCATGTTGTGCACATGATAAGCAAAGGCGGTATTGAGTGCGTTTGTATCGGTACGGACTTTGACGGCACTGGCGGCAGTATTGAACTGAATGAGCCTGCAAAAGTACAATTGCTGTTTGAAAGGTTGAAAAAGATGGGCATAAGAGAAGACGCCCTTGAAAAGATTGCGTATAGGAATGCTGCAAGGGTTATCAAGGATTGTATTGGGTAACATACTTTTCTGCAGAGTATGCCGCAACTGCTCCGTCTGATGCCGCCGTTACAACCTGGCGGAGGGGTTTTTCGCATATGTCTCCTGCCGCAAACACTCCTTCGACACTCGTTTTCATGTTTCTGTCAGTTATGATATATCCATCCTTGCTTAGTTCAAGTTTGCCCAGTACAAGTTCATTGTTTGGAACAAGACCGATTGCAATGAACAGCCCGTCAATATAAAGGGTGGATGTTTCATTTGTTTTGCTGTTCTTCCCCCTTATTCCTTCCAGTTTTCTTTCACCCAAAAGTTCAACAACCTGGGAGTTAAAAACAAAATCAATTTTGTCACTCTTGAATAGTTCTTCCTGCGCCATTTTCACACATCTTAAATTATCCCTTCTGTGAATCAGGTATACTTTCTCTGCATATTTGGTTAGATACAGAGCATCATCCGCTGCAGAATTTCCTCCGCCTACAACTGCAACTTTTTTTCCTTTGTAAAAGGCCGCATCACAGACTGAACAGTATGAGACTCCAAGACCGCGTAATGCACCTTCCTTGTCAAGACCAAGACTCTTCGGACTTGCACCCATGCAGAGGATCAATGCCTTGCAATTGTATGTATGCGATGTTGTTTTAACTATCTTTACCTTTCCAGCCAAATCCATATCAATTACCTCATCATAGAGGATTTCCGCACCAAATTTCCTGGCCTGGTTTTCCATTCTGAGTGCAAGTTCAACACCGCCCACAGGTTCATCAAAACCAGGATAGTTTTCCATTGAATCCGTGGTAGCTATTTGTCCTCCTGAAAACATCTTTTCAATCACCAGAGTCTTGAGCCTGGCTCTTGCACTGTACAATGCTGCCGTATAGCCTGCAGGACCTCCACCAATAATTATCACATCATACATATTTATCCCTCTTTTTTCTTGATACATATATTATACTCAAAAAGTGTCAAATGACAGTGAATATATTGTGAAAACAATATTGAAGAGACCCCAAATTGGTCTCTTCACTTTCTTACCTTCTTCTTCTACGGAGCAGTTCTGTCAGCAATAGAATGTCAATCAAGTCTTTGAAAAGGCCTCTTCGCCTGAATCTTGGAAACCTTGTTCTGTCTCTGAATCTTGCAGGATCCACTTGAACAGTAATAGCGTCTGGCTGTATTGTTTCTCGTACCTCGCTGTCTTCATGTTCCCTGACGTATTCGGCAATATCAGGGAACATGCGAACCACATCATCATAGATTGCATCCGTCATGCTTTCAACCATTTCCTGAGTGGGCACAGAGTTGTATATATCCATTTGGTCGCATACAACCATTATGTAAGGTTGGAGTTTGTAGTAGATTTCGGGATAAATCAGCTTGTAAGCCATTGTCTTGCCCATGTTTTCAGGATTCACTTCCTTTAATGCCTGGGGGTAATTGTCCATGTTTCTGCTGATGTTGCCTCTTCTCATGATTTCTTCGTAGTTTTCCATATCAAACCTCGATTCTTTGTTTTGCTGTTTCGATATATTTTATGGTAAAGCCGGAAAATGTGTGATAAAATGTAGTCCTTGGATTGAGCATACATATTCTCGGGGGTTTTTGTTTTATGTTGATTGAAATATTAAAGGCTTTAATTCTTGGTTTGGTTGAGGGGATAACGGAGTGGCTTCCCATTAGCAGTACGGGGCATATGATACTGCTTGAGGAGTTTATACAGCTTAAGACATCCGATGAGTTTAAGGAGATGTTCTTTGTTGTTGTGCAGCTTGGTGCAATTCTTGCGGTTGTCTTTTTGTACTTTAACAAGCTTAATCCTTTGGCGCCGAGCAAAAGCATTGAAGAAAAGAAAGCAACCATGTCCATCTGGTACAAGGTTGTAATTGGTGTAATCCCAGCTGGAGTTGTGGGTGTTTTGTTTGACGACTGGCTTAATGAGCGCCTATACAACTATATAACTGTTGCCATAACCCTCATACTGTATGGAGTTCTTTTCATAGTTATTGAAAACAGAAACAAAAACAGAAAGACAAGAATAAATTCCATTGCAGAACTTGATTACCTGACTGTTCTTTTGATTGGTGTTTTCCAAATTCTTTCCTTTGTACCAGGCACTTCAAGGTCCGGTGTAACCATCCTTGGCGCAATTCTGCTTGGAACATCAAGACAGATAGCTGCGGAGTTTTCCTTTTTCCTGTCCATTCCCGTCATGTTTGGAGCAAGTTTTCTCAAGCTTGTCAAGTTTGGTTTCAGTTTTACCAAACTGGAAGCAGTAATTCTTCTAACCGGCATGGCTGTTGCATTTGTTGTTTCAATCATTGCGATTAAGTTTTTACTTGGATATGTTAAAAGAAACGACTTTAAGGCTTTTGGATACTACCGTATAGCATTGGGTGTTTTGGTTGTCGGCTATTTTCTTTTGGCAGGCTGATTCATTTTTTTCATGGACAAATCCTGTTTTTTGCTATATATTATTATTAGCGGACAAAGTTAACTTGAAGGAATGGAAAAATGCAAAAACAGGATCTTAGACAGTATCTGCTAAAGGAAGTAACAAGCCAGGAATTGATTCAATTGGTGAGTGAAAACATAAAGCCTTTTTATGAGCTAATGGCATACTACAGGTGTGCCATGATGGAGGTCGAGACCAAATTCAGGGTTCTTGACGAACATTTCTCGTTGAGATACAACTCAAATCCCATTGAAGCCATAAAAAGCCGCCTCAAGTCTCCTGAAAGCATAGCTGAAAAACTCAGCAGGAGAGGTTTCCCTCTGACTATTGATTCCATCGAGAAGAATATCTATGATGTGGCGGGTGTAAGGGTTATCTGCTCTTTCCCAAAGGATATCTACATGCTGGCGGATTTGCTGCTCATGCAGGATGACGTGGTTCTGGTGGAGAAAAGAGACTACATAAAAAATCCCAAACCAAGCGGCTACAGAAGCCTGCACCTGATAGTGGAAGTGCCCATATATCTGCACAGCGGAAAGAAAATGGTGAAGGTGGAAGTCCAGTTAAGGACCATAGCCATGGACTTTTGGGCAAGCATTGAACACAAGCTGAGGTACAAGAATAACATTGACAAGGAGGAAGTAAAGTCAATTGCGGAAGAGCTTCTGGAGTGTTCAAGGGTAAGTGCAATGCTGGATCAGAGGATGGAAGAGATAAAAGAGAAAATAGACAAGTTGTAAAAATTGATTTGGTGCTTTGCTTAAAGGCAGAGCGCTTTTGTGTTTTTTTGGACTTGACTTTGGTTTTTTTAGAATATATAGTGGAATGAAAAGAACAAGGAGCACTTTTTATGACAAGGAAAGTAGAACAGGATATTTTAGATTATATGCTCGGTGCCAGTGTAATCAATGTTACTACTAAAATCAGTGAACTGGTTGAAATAATTAACAAACAGAATACTTACAAGGTTACTGAAAAGGATATTCTGATGGTTTATGACTTGCATGGACGGGATATCGGAGTGGTAATAGTTGAGGACATGATTGTCAACTACATGTTTCTTATAGATGAAAAATTTACAGAAGAGGCAATTGAATATCTTGCAGAGGTGGATCTGCACAAGGCAAGCAAGAATGAAATAATCAGGCATGGAAAGATGGATACCGGTCCTTCCGGCAACAATTTCAAACTGATTGAGTTCTTTGTAAAATATTACAAAGAACATGGTGTTGAAGACAATGCTCTGGGTATTACTGAAGAGCATTTAAGGATGTTTGAGAATATATTGAACTTTTATTATACCGGCGAAGTTGATCAGGAGCTGTTGGATTGTTTTCGCGACTATGTCGACGAGATTAGTGAGTATGAAGAATATGACGAGTACGACGAATACATTGACGAGGATGATGACTTCGAATTTGATTTGGATTATGAGTTTGAAACCAACATGACACTGATGAGGAACAACTCCTATGTTATAAGTGTATCATTGGGAACAGGATGCTACAGACATATCCAGATAAACGGAAACAGTACATTGGAGGAGCTTCATTCAGCAATCCTGGATGCTTTTGAATTTGATGATGACCATGCCCATGCATTTTTCATGACAAACAAGGAGTGGGATACGCAGGGCGCATTCTATGCTGACTTTTTGGATGATGAGAGAAGACATACATCGGATTACATACTCAACAATTTTAACTTTGAAAAAGACGACAAGTTCAAGTATGTGTTTGATTTTGGCGCCAACTGGGTTTTCCAGTGCAAGGTTTTAAGGGAAGAGAACACAGTGGTGGATGAGCCCAAGGTTATTAAACTGGTAGGTGAAGCCCCTTTGCAGTATGGTTATGATGGCGATGATGAAGAGGAATATTAGAGTTTGAGGTGGTTTTATGTTCAAGGGTAAAACCCTTTTGATAACTGGAGGAACTGGTTCTTTTGGAAATGCGGTTCTGGACAAATTTTTAAATAGTGATATTAAAGAAATTAGAATATTTTCAAGGGGCGAGAAAAAACAAAACGATATGAGGCACAAGTATTTAGCCTTGTATCCGGATATTGCGCATAAACTCAAATTCTATATCGGAGATGTAAGGGACCTGTCTTCCATAAGGTATGCCATTTACGGGGTTGATTACGTGTTTCATGCCGCTGCCTTGAAACAAGTGCCCTCTTGTGAGTTTTTCCCGCTGGAAGCGGTAAAAACCAATGTGTTTGGCACTGACAATGTACTGACTGCCGCCATAGAGGCAGGAGTATCAAAAGTAATATGCCTGTCTACCGACAAGGCGGCATATCCCATCAATGCAATGGGTATGAGCAAGGCCATGATGGAAAAAGTGGTGGTGGCAAAGTCCCGCGCTGTAAATCCTGAAAAAACCACGATATGCTGCACAAGATACGGAAATGTAATGTGCTCAAGAGGTAGTGTAATACCTCTGTTCATAGATCAGATCAAGTCAAACAGTCCTCTGACTGTGACGGATCCCAACATGACAAGATTTATTATGAGTCTGGATGAGGCGGTGGAACTTGTGCTATACGCATTCCAGCACGCGGAATCCGGAGACATCCTTGTTCAGAAGGCGCCTGCATGCAAGATTGGAGTGCTTGCCCAGGCAGTGAAGGAAATATTCAACTCTGATGCAGAAATCAGAATTATTGGAATCAGACATGGAGAGAAGATGTATGAAACCCTTCTTACCAGCGAGGAATGTGCAAACAGCATAGACCTTGGCAACTACTTCCGAGTGCCTGTGGACAAGAGGGATCTCAATTATGACAAATACTTTACAAAAGGCGACAGTGCTAGAAACACTGCAGCCGAGTTCAATTCAAACAATACGGTTCAGCTGGGCGTTGAGGAAGTAAAGGAAAAACTGCTAAGCCTCAAGTATGTGCAGGAACAGCTATCAAGTTAAGAAATACGTTGGAAAAGGAGCCCTATGGTAAACTACTACGAACTGCTTAATGTATCAAAAGATGCAACTAAAGAGGAGATAGAGCTTGCCTTGGCCCGTTGCATGCTGCTGTATAAAAACTTTGAAATATCGCATGCGTTTGAAATACTGACAAAAGAATCATTAAGGAAGCTGTACAATTATTCTCTGGATGCGCCTTCGGAAGCTGGTGAGATTGTCCAGAGTGCCTTGAAAAGGTATGTTAACAAGAATGCATATGGTGCAATGGATATTCTGAAGGAAGGTTTGAAAACCTTTCCCGAGCAAAGAGAGTTAATGCTTGTACTGTCCAGAATGTATTGCTTTGTTGGACAGGCGCAAGAAAGCATTAATGTGTTGGTTGTGCTTTATGAAAAGCATCCTGATGATATTGATGTGGTTTTTTCTTTGGGATATGCATACATTTGTCTTAGGAACTACAGCACCTCCTATTTATACCTTAGAACCCTCTACAAATCCTTGAACAAGGATGTAGAGTATCTCAACCTGTATGCAGAAGCGTGTGTATATTTGGGAAAGTACAAAAAAGCTTGCTGCATTTCCGCCCATAACATAAAGCAGAATTATGGATATAGCGAGCTGGCATATTCCTATGTTTACCTCCTGTTGGCACAATACTACATTGATAAAAGCACCCTTGACAAAACTGTTCAGCATTTTGTCAGCTACATGCATGAAGAAGTATCCAATGTATCTCTGGCCTGGGATTGTCTTGAAAAGCTTTTGCACTATGTTTTGGACAGAGTAATGCAGAATGAGGATGTGTCTTTGCTGATAGAGGTTTTGGTTAAGATGTATAAAGCGTTTGGCGCAAACAATACCCGGGCAAAACTGATTCTTTTTGCATGCGATTTGTCTTTGGAATGTCTTCATATGTTTGAAAGCGGTATCAGCGAGAAGATTACAGATTTGTGCAAGAATTATCTCTGTCTTCTTTTAAGTGAAATATTTGATGAACTGAAGAGGGAGACTTACGAGGCCAAAATTGCAGTTAACAAGCTTGAGATAATTGAAAGTTACGATTTTACTCATGAGGAGATTGTTCATGTACTGCCGGACAAATATCCGCTGGTGTCTGAACTCATATCAGATTTTGTATACGATTTCAAACATCTTGAACTGGACGGGCTTGTAGAAAAATACAACAAGTTTTATGGAAACGCGATAACTGGAGAATGAGCAGGGATTTTTCCCTGCATTTTTCTTTTTGGCTGTCATTTTTATTCCTTTAATGAATACATCTATACTAAAGAAGTGTCTGGGTATGGCAGATGATTGGGCAGGTTTTAGGCAGCATTCATGATGGGAAAGTAACTGATTATATTTCTTCCTTCATCCTTGACAGGTTGAGGGAGAAATATGGTGTGGAATTTGATGTTCTGGCTATCGGCAATTACGACATGGCAAGCGGCAGGGCAGCAGCTGTTTGCTGTGCCAAAGATGATCCCAAACTGTGTTTCAAAGTGATTGCAGACAGGAAGAAAATTCATGACAGTTATATCCAGGCGCATGCTGCAAGGGAAGTGGAAAAGACACTTCTTTTAATTCTTTATGAACACGGTATGGTTTGCAGGCTGGAAATCAACATGTTTACTGAAGATATATACTATGGGATCCTTGTTGTTTTGGATAACTTCCAGACAAAAGATGAAATCTGGGAAAAGGTTGACCTTGCATTATCGGAAATTCGCCAAAGTGTTACCTTGGATGTTTTTGTGTTGAATTACTATGACTACACCACGCTGTCGTATGAGAACAGAAGGTTTTTGGATAAGTCTTTTTTGAGAAGGTTTTATCCTGTGTTTGAGTTCAGGTATGGGTGATTTTATGCCGTTTAATGATAGGGAGCTTGCATACGCTTCATTTATTGCGTTTTTGGATCTGCATAAAGGTTTTGACTTTTTGTCAGATGGCAGCCCTGTGTTAATTGGGGACATATTGGAGCTTCTTGGCTTGTCCAATATTGCGGACTTGTCCTTGCTGGAATACATTGGTGATGAGGATATGAAAGTCATCAAGAGTTACAAGCTGGTAGACTATTACAATGACAATGATTTTATCCATTCTTCCGGTTTCTACGGCTGTCTCATTGAACTTGATGAAAACAGAATAGTTTGTGCTCTTAGGGGAAGTGAACCGATGTCGGAAATCAGGCACAGGATAGCGGACTGGGTGTTTGCAGACCTTATGCTTCTTAACAGTGAAATAACTTTCCAGCAGAAGGAATGTGAGAATTTTGCAAGACAGATAGCCTATTCCAAATATATACACAGATACAATTCCATGGCGGTGGCTGGACACTCGCTAGGTGGAAACCTGGCTTGTCATTTTGCCATCATATCTTACAAATATGGGCTTGATGACAGGATTGAGACATGTGCCAATTTTGACGGTCCGGGATTCAGCAACGAATATTTGAACAAGGAAGAGCACAGAGAAGGTATTGAAAGAATGAATGCGCGCATGTTCAACTATACCTGGAGTTTTATTGGGGCATTGCTGAATCCGGTGGGTGAGGTTGTTTATGTAAAAGCGAATTGGGAAGGCAAAAACTTTGTAACGGTGCACAGATTGGATAATATTGTACTGGATGGAGATTATGTTTCTCCTGGAAAGATAGGAAAAGTGGAGAAGTACATAGGGGATCTTAGCAGAAAGGTTGATAATGCGCCGGACAGTGTGGGAAATGCAGTGTTTGTTTTTCTATCAGTGCTTGTTCTTGCAGGCTACTGGCTTTTTGAGTACATGTTTGACAATTCTGGGGAATTGACTGTTGCAGGTTATTTGATTGTGATTAATCTTCTTGTTTTTCTATCCCCGTATATTGGCATGGCGGAAGCAATTCCTATTGCCATTGTTTGCCTTCTGCAATTGCAAAAGGCGCTGTCCAATGAAGACAGCACCCTTTACAAAATGGCAGAGAGAATCATTTTCTCTTTAGGCGACATATTTAAAATGCCCCAGGATTACTCATACAACCTGCTGTCCGAGACACTAAGACTCGGTCTTATTGCAAGATGAATCCTATCCGATTCCCGTTATATCCGGCACTATTCCGTGCAAGTGATACCTTGCAAGGTCGCAAATCATCATTGGCGCAAGGTTGCCTTTAATGGAATAGACATCCCCATTTTTCACTTTCAACTCAATGTAGATTATTCTTCCCTCAAGACTGTTTATGTCTTTCCCTTTCCATTTTGGCTTCCATTCCAAACAATCCCCAGAGAAGGCTGTGCAGTCTTCATGAGAGAATCCTTCAAGAGGCAATAGCTCATGCTCAAGAAGATTAAGAGGATGTTTGTCGCTGTCGTCTGTATACAGTGCACAAGTCAAGTGTTCTGCCTTTGTGTTGATCTTTATATCTCCGCCTCTGTAAAGCATGGGAATGGTTGTTAGCTCCGCCTCATCTTCCGAACTCAGGGAAATAAAACCATCTTTCCTTATTTCATAAATTTCAATAACACCACTGTCTTTAAAGTATCCATGCTCGTTTTCACAGGTGCTTGCGGCAACCACAAGTCTTCCGTCAATACTGTTGTACATGCAGCTTGGAAAGATCATACCCTTTTGTTTTGAGAAAAACGCTTCCCTCAAGGTTCTGTTGAAGTTTGTTCCGTTGTAGGAGTACACAAGCTGGGCGTCAATTGTTCCGCCATAGTACTTTCTTTTTTTCACATTTGGAACATGATATATCCACAAAAATCCTACAAAGTAGTTTTCATATGGAAATACGGGCATTCCATAGTGTTCGGCCAGAGGTTCGTCCAGGGAATCCGGCGTCATGACAAGGCGGATGTCTGAAAAAGAGTTGAAATCAGAGGTTTCAATAAGTCCGACTCTTCTGACGCCTGCATCCGGCCTTGCAATTATGCAGTGTTTTTCAATAACGGGGTTGTAGAAAGCCATGGCTCCTGGCTCTGCTGCATGATTATGCCACTGCACGGGCTGTCTTGTCCAATGTATACCGTCTGGTGAGGTGTATAATGGGTCGTTTATTATTCTTTTCGACTTTGCATCGCCATATGTAACCAAAGCCTTCAGTCTTTGGGATGCAGGTCCTTTTTTATCCACATAAACATTTGCCAGTTCACCGCATCCTGTCATCAGCTGGTTGGGGGCTGCAGGATTATCAAGACCTGCTTCTTCTGCTGTGTTTCTGGGTTTGAAATGTATACCATCATCACTTATTGCAGCAAGGGGAACCAGTTTTCCGCTGACATGTCCGTTGTAGAACATGTGGTATTTTCCGTTTTCCTCATCGTGCCATATGGAAGGAAACCCGATTGCTGTTTGTGCGTTTGGATCTTTGTATGTTTCGATTAATTTCGGCTTCCCCAGTTTTCTGACAAATCCGTTTCTTGAAAGTATATTTTTGTCATCAAAGAATAAAGTGAGGTTTTCTTTCATTTTCTTCTCCTTTGCGTTTTTTTAAATAATACGGAAAATATTTTGCATGGTCAATACTTTAAAGTAATTGAAGGTGGATAATTGGTTGTGATAAGATAGGTATAAATTAATCGATCAAAAAATTAGGAAAGCTGGTGGAGCTTATGAGCTTTATTAGAAAAACCGTTTCTTTGGGTCTTGCCTCCTTGTTTGCTGCAAGTGCACTGGGAGGGTGCGGTGGTGTGAAAAATGAAGGAGACTGTGACAGCTTGGATTTTGGTCCAAGACCCACCCAGTCCATGACCATAATTGGGGGACTTGATAGAAAACCGAACATTGTTCTTATGCTGGCAGATGACCAAAGCTACCATCTGTCGCATGCAGGAACGCCTGGACTTTCAACTCCAAACAATGACAGATTGGCAAGAGAGAGTACCTTTTTCACCAATGCGTTTGCATCTTGTGCATCGTGTTCTCCCAGCAGAAGCTCTATTTTCACAGGAATGTATCCGCACTCCAATGGTCATTGGAGAAATACAGTAACTCCATCTATAAATGCGCCGGACAAGGAGTTTGGCAGAGAGTCTTCTATGCAGGATACTGTGGGGGTCCATGAAGATATTCCAACGCTTATTGAGATCCTGAAGGAAGAGGGTTATGTTACGGGAATAACGCAGAAATGGCACTTGAGTCCTCATTGGAAATATCCTTTTGACTACAGACTGCAGTCGCCAAGGCTGCCTGTAACAAGCAGCGCCCAAGCGGTAAAGACATTTCTAAACATGGTCAGAAGAAACAGCAAAGACGATCCTTTTTTTCTAATGGTAAACTTCGGCAATACACACCGGGAGTGGCAGTCGGGTATTGATGGCAGATACAAGGTGAAAACCGATGATGTTGTCTTGCCTGTGGGCTTTCCTGACCTTCCTCTGGTCAGGCAGGATTACGCCAATTATCTTTCATCCGTACAGACCATGGATGCAGCAATTGGTCATGTGCTTGAAGTGCTGGAGGAGTCTGGCGAAATGGACAGAACCATTATCATATACACAAGCGATCAGGGCTATGCATATCCTCGCGCCAAAGCCTCTGTATATTTTGATGGAACCCATGTGCCTCTGTCCATCAAAGGTCCGGGCATCAAAAGCAATGTGAATACCGATGAGCTTGTCAGCTTGATTGATATTGCGCCAACTATACTTGACTGTATTGGTGTAAAGATTCCTGACAATATGCAGGGTATTTCCTTAAGACCGATTCTTGAAGGACAGGAGGGTGCAAAAGGAAGAAAATATGTGTTCAGCGAGCATAATGCTCATGGACCTAAAGAAATTTATCCATCCAGGGCGGTTTATGATGGGAGATACTTGTACATAAGAAACCTTATGCCGGAACTGGAATACAAACTACCAGCAGACCTTTATGGCAGGGACTGGGGTAATCTTGCCTATGACGCCATAGTCAAGGCAAAGGATGAATATCCCTTTGAATATGATTTGATGATGAGCATCTTTTCAAGACCTTATGAAGAGCTTTATGATATTGCCAATGACCCTGGGCAGACGAAAAACCTGGTAAATGAAAAAGAGCTAAAAAAGGCTTGAGAGGAACTAAAGAAGGTTATTGACAAATTGATGGAGGGGACTGATGACCCAAAAGATCCCAGGAAGATTACCAGGAGATCTTAGGCCTTTAAAGCTGCTTCTTTAATATATTTGCAATCAGGTCAATTCTGTCATATGCATAATCAAAAAAGTTGTAATATGCATCGCAGTACAGGTTTTCATGTGTTTTTGGGTCCCTGTTTCGTTTGCAGCCGCTTCTGCAAATCCTGTACCATTTGCATTTTTTGCATTTATCGTGAACAACCTTGGATTCTTCGACAAATACATTTGCAATATCCGACTCCATCATCTCTTCCAGAGAGTTTTCAAGGACATTTCCTAATCTGTACTGGTCAAGAACATAGAAGTCGCAAGGATAGACGCTTCCGTCGGATTCAACAAGGAAATAACATGAGCAGACACCACTCATTCCGCAGGCTTCCGGAGGATATCCTGCCATCATGCTCACGTAATTGTCAAAGGTTCTGATGCTTATTGGTATGCCTCTTGACCAGTCTTCATACCAGAGGTCAAAGGTGGTTTTAAGGAAATTCAAATAGTTTTCGCAGGTCAAAGTGTAGTCGTAATGCACATGTTCGTCCCCAAAGGGATTCAAGCATGGTATGAATTGTATGTATTTAATATTGTTCGATTTGAAGAATCTGTACACCTTTGCTGCATTTTCTGCCACCACATTGTTGACAACACACAGAATATTGTATTCAACCTTATGTTTTTCCAACAGTTTGACAGCCCCCATTACCTGGTCGAAAGATCCTTTGCCGTCTGCTTTCAGTCTGAATCTGTCGTGTATGTTGGGCGGACCATCCAGGGAAATGCCAACAAGGAAATTATTTTCGTGGAAAAACTCCGCCCATTTCTTGTCCAGATGGGTTCCGTTTGTCTGAATGGCATTTATTATCTTTACTCCCCATATATTGTACTTCTTTTGCAGATCCACCAGTTTTTCAAAAAAGGGCAGGCCCACCAGGGTAGGCTCGCCGCCTTGAAAACCAAAGTATGCAAAACCTCTTGCGTATCTGAAAACCTTTCTGACAAGGATTTCAAGGGCGTCTTCTGTCATAAGGCCATATGAGGGCGACATTCTGTTTTTTGCGACATCATGGTAGAAACAATAGGTGCATCTTAGATTGCACAAACTTGATGCAGGCTTGATAAGCAGTGTTACTGGTCTCACAGTGTGCTCCCTTCCTTGTTTTAATACCTCCCCTATGTTATTTTATATTCTCCCATTAGTCAACAGCGTATCTTATCTAACCCTTGTAACTTTGCCTAAATACCGTATGGACAAGGCAAGAGCAAAGATTGTAACAGCCAGAATTACAGCAATAGAGACGTGCGGGGCAATATCAGTGTCGAAACCGTAGGCCAAACCTCTGAAGGCTTGGTTTGCATAGGTTGCCGGGAAGAGATTTCCAATCATCCTTAATGGAGACGGCAGCAGGCCTGCTGGGAACATGATGCCGCTTAGCATCAAGGAGGGCATGAATACAGCTTGTGAAAGCAAGGTGGCAGTTTGCGTGTTTTTAGCTGCCGCACCTATCAGAAGACCAACAGAAACACTGCATACAAGAAGAAGCAGAAGGACATTTACATATCCTGGTATGGATTTTGGTATTTTTGCTCCGTAAAGAATGGGTGCTGTCAAGGATAGGGCGATTGACACTATGGAAAGATGTATCAAAGCGCCAAGTCCTGTAGATATGATCACACTGATCATGGGTATGCCGCTTGCCTGATATGCCCGAATTACACCTGATTCCTTCATCTTTACAATTGAAGGAGGTATTCCAATAACTGCCCCCATGGTTGCTGAGAAAATCGCCATGGCAGCAGACAGTATTGGCTTGATTTCAGGATTTACAGAAGAAAAAACCGCACCTACCACAAAAAAGAATCCAAGGGGAACCAAATAGAAAACCATTAAGGTTCCTTTGTCCCTTATATCCATCTTTAACTGTATGCTGAGTTGTTTCATTAACACTTTCATTGGCTTGCTCCTTTCACAAGTTCAAGAAATCTTTCTTCAAGGGAAGGTCTTTCCACTCTTAGATCAAGAACCTCATCATCTGCATCAATGGAAGACAGCATTTCAATCACTGCATGAGCCGTGTCTGTGCAGAGCCATAAGGCATAGTTGTCCTTTAGGCTTGCAAAGGTGGCTTTTTTAATATTGCCTTGTGATGTTAGACTGCCTTTTTTTTGGTACGGATGGTTATTCTTGTTTGATAACTGCCTTTTGCAGTAACTTCCTCGGGGCTTCCCAAAGCTGCGAGTCTGCCCTTTATGATTATGGCGATTCTGTCACACAAGCTTTCAGCCTCTGCCATGTCGTGAGTTGCCAAAACAACTGTAACGCCTCTTTCTCCAAGTTCCCTGATGGCGTTATGCAGCTGTGCCCGGCCTTCAACATCCACACCTGCTGTTGGTTCGTCCAGTATTACGACTTTGGGATCTCCGCAGATGGCAAGAGCAAGTTGAAGTCTTCTCTTTTGTCCTGTAGAAAGTTTTCCGTATTGCTGCTTTCTATGTACAACTAGGCCAAACTTTTCGCGCAAATCGTACCTGGGCTTAATTCCATGGCTGGCACAAACGAGTTCCAATGCCTCGTCAACACGCATGGCTTCCGGCAGCGCAGATATCTGCAGCTGAACTCCCAGGACTTTTCTTAGTTCTTTTGCATCTTTTATTGGACTTAGGCCTTCTACACAAACTTCTCCTGATGTTGGCAGGCGCAGACCTTCAATGATCTCAAGGGTGGTGGTTTTTCCAGCCCCATTTGGCCCCAACAGTCCAAAGACTTCCCCTTTATGTATTTCAAAAGAGATATTGTCGACAGCTGTATTTGAGCCGTATCTTTTTACCAATGAGTTTACCTGGACGGCCGGCTTCATTTGAAATCATCCTCCATTCCCGGTGGAACAATTCCTTGTTTCAAAAGGTAAGAGCCAAGGGCAGGGGATAGGAACTGTTCAATGGCAGTCTTTATGTCGCAATTATCTTTCTTCCAGTTGGGCAAGGACTCTCCCGTACTAAAGATGGTTGCAATCAGATTGGGGTCTCCTCCGGTTAGGTTCATTATCCTGTTCCACCAGTCTTCTGCCAGTTTTTCCGCTTCCTGTCCCAAAGGATCCGCACCTTGCTCATACAGTTCTTCTAATCTTGTCAAAAGAGAGTCCCAATCGTTTGTGTCGGTTTTGACTTCATTGATTAAAAAGGACTCCATGTGTTTTTTGTCGATATTGTCAATAACCTGGCGTAAAAGTTGTTCTGTTTTGCGGCTTTAAGTATTGCCATTACCATGTTTATGGAGAGGTTCTCGCTGCTTTCAATTCTCTTAATGGTTTCATCCATAATTGCAGTTATATGTTCCAAATGCCTTATCTGCTCCTTTATGACTTCTTTCTGCCTTGCAAGCAGTTTGGCAAAATCCTGGGTTGAGTTGATTGTCATTAATCTGTCGCGAATTTCTTCAAGCGAAAACCCAAAGCCCTTGAAGAACAGGATCTGCTGCAAGCGCAGAACATCCTCAATATCGTATAGACGTCTTCCTCCTTCCGAGTAGCGGCTGGGAGACAGAAGGCCGCATTGGTCGTAGTATTGCAGCGTTCGCACTGTAACTCCACATTTTCTTGCAAGTTCTCCATCTGTAAAAAAACACTCTTCCTTCATTATTTATCACCTCGTATAATAGTTTTTGTAGGGTTTAAGTTCTAAAATTTCCAGTTACAAACCCTAATAATTTAATCTTTATTGTAAAAAACTTACTGGAAATTATCTTCAAAGGT
>JAAYLF010000211.1 GCA_012522035.1 Clostridiaceae bacterium | reverse complement strand
GTATTGACATGTTAAGAAACAGAGGAGTTTACCTGGTTCCGGGGCAGTATTCCAACTCAGGCACAATACCCCTTCCACCCCAGGTTATAACTTTCAAGGCGCTGCATATTATTGGTTCATCCCAGTATTCTGTTTCAGATATTGAAGAGTATGTAAGGTTTCTTGAAGAGAATAGGCAATTGCATCCTGTTATTGATTCAATGATTACTGAATACGAGCTTGCTGATATCAACAAGGCCTTTGAGGATGCAAAACAGGGCAGAAATGTGAAGACCATATTGGTTGGCAGGTGATATGTATGCTTACACCTCTTGAGAGGTTGAAAAAAGAAATTAACGAGAAATGGCCGCAGACTGCAAGGCGGGTAACCCCGTATTACATGTTTGAAGGTTATGCGGAGCATTTTGATTCCGAGGTGCCGGTTGCAAGAGCGCATGCAACAGCTTCTGTGTTCAGAAAACACAGAAAACATGTATATGATAATGACATGATTGCAGGCAGCATAAGAGGCGCCATTGAAGATGAAAGCGTCATACCAAATACGGCGCTGCACCATGCACAGAATGTGTGTGCAAATTATGGCTCGAGGCATTTTGGTACGAATTTTGATCATTATGCACCTGATTACGAGACGTTTTTGCGTGATGGTATAAAAGGCACGCTGGAGAAAATTGAGAAATCCAAACTGGTACATAAAGGCGATAAAAAGAAACAGGTGTTTCTTGAAGCGTGTGAAATTTCCATGCAGGCATTTTCCGACATGATAAGAGGGTACTCGGACAAGGCTTTGGAAAGAGCGGAAGCTTTTGAAAAGGGAAGCTTCGAGTATGAAAACCTTATGAAGGTTTATGAGACTTGTAAAAAGGTCTCATATTTCAAACCCGAGACTTTCCGTGAGGCTCTTCAGCTTGTATGGTTTGTTCACACGGCTTTTTTGTATGAGGGCAGATATGCAATGGCTCTGGGAAGGCTGGATCAGTATCTTTACCCATACTACAAAAAGGACATTGAAGAAGGCAGGCTGGATGACATAGAGGCTTTGGACCTTTTGTGCTGCACACTGTATAAAATCTACGAGTGCAGGTATTTTGGCGGAGATGATGTGGTGAATATTGCAATTGGCGGCGTTCTGCCGGATGGTTCGGGCGGCGTCAATGAGCTTTCTTACCTCATTCTCAAGGCTGTGGAAAAATGCAATGTGCCAGGACCAAATCTTTCTGCCAGAATATATTCGGGCATACCGGATGATTTTCTTGATGAATGCCTTAAGGTCATAGGGACAGGTCTGGGATATCCGGCACTTATGAATGACGATGTGAACATACCTGCTCTTTTAAGACATGGCTACAGCATGGAGGATGCAAGAAACTACTGCATGGTGGGCTGCATTGAAAACTTCATACCAGGCAAACAGCCTCCCTGGTCGGACGGAAGATTCAATTCCCCCAAGTATATAGAGCTTGTTCTAAACAATGGGGTATGCATGCGTACGGGCGCGCGCCTTGGGCCTTCAACGGGGGATTTGAATGAGTTAAAGACGATGGAGGATTTTCTTGATGCATTGAAAAAACAGCTGGAATACGGTGCTGCCATGTATGTCAGAATGTTCAAGAATGAAAATGAAAGGTACAATGCATATACCTACATGCAGCCGTTTTTGTCCTGTTTCTGCTATCCGTGTATTGAAAGAGGTCTTGACATAAATGACGGAGGAGCTTTGTATCCTTCCGTGCATGGAGCTGCATGCATGGGTATTGGAACCTTTGCAGATTCTTTGGCTGCTGTTGAGATGTTTGTTTACAACAAAAAGGAGATTGACCTTCCGGTTCTTAAGGAAGCAATACGGAATAATTTTGAAGGATATGAAGAAGTATTGGCAAAGGTTTTGTCAGCTACAAAGTATGGAAACGATGATGATTTTGTTGACAAATACGCCAGATGGTTTGTGGATGTGCATCATGAGATATTTTCCAAATACAAAACCCATGATGGCGGCGCCTTTTATATTGCCATTGCCGCAAATATTAGCAATATATATGCGGGGATGGAGATAGCAGCCACTCCTGATGGAAGAAGGGATGGAGAACCTCTTAGTGATGCCGCCTCTCCCGTATACGGAAGAGACGTGCATGGTCCAACATTGGCTCTAAAGTCCCTTTCAAAACCGGATTACACCAAAGTGTCCTGTGGAACGGTTGTCAATCAGAAGTACACAAGGAACATGTTCACCGACCCGGTGAAAAGGAAGAAACTTCTTGACATGATAAAGGTGTATTTCAAGAATGGCGGTCAGGAGATTCAGATAAATGCGGTATCAAAAGAAATACTTATTGATGCAATGAAGAATCCTGAGAAGTATACTGACCTGGTGGTAAGGGTGTCAGGATTCAGTGCATACTACAATTCATTGTCGAACGAAGTAAAGCTTGACATATTAAGAAGGACTGAACATGGATAAGGGTTTGATAAGCAATATACAGCATTTTTCATTGGGGGACGGTCCAGGCATAAGAACAACCGTGTTCATGCAGGGGTGCAATCTTTTGTGCCCCTGGTGTCATAATCCCGAGACCATATCCCCAAAACCAAGACTTATGTTTTACAGGAATCTGTGTGCAAAATGCGGTCTTTGTGAAGTTGTCTGCACAAGGGGTGTTCACTCTATTAGGGAAGGTGAACATTTTGTGGAAGTTGACAAGTGTGACTTTTGCGGCATATGTGAAAAGACATGCACAACAAAAGCTTTGAAAGTCTCAGGCAAATACATGAGCGTGGATGAAGTGTTTGATACTCTCTACAAGGACTATGACTACATGCAGGAATCCGG
>JAAYLF010000210.1 GCA_012522035.1 Clostridiaceae bacterium | reverse complement strand
TCATTGTGGTTTTTTAAGTTGTGGCTTCTCTTTTACCTTGCTAAAATTATCCTTTTGTATGTCGTTGATAAATTCTTTAAAGTTATTAAGTTTCTCGATAATGTCTTCTACAGTCGGCTGTTCTGGAGCTCGCCTCTCCAGTTCAGCCACCCTCTTTTCTAATCCTTCAATCCGCTGCTCCAGGGTTTTCTCCATCCTTCTCCCTCCTTTCAGGCGGTTTGTTGGCCTTTCGTTTTCTCATTTTTACTGTTACATTGAATCAACAGTTTTGGTAAAAAAATAAATTTCTCGTAATCTATATCGTTTGCTTTGCAGTATGCTATCAATTTACCCAAAAATTTTGCTCCGGCTTTGCTATTACCGTTAACTATCCTATAAAGCTGCGCTGGACTTACATTAATAGCTTTTGCCATTCTTGTATAGTTGCCTTCAAATCTTTCGTGAAGAAGTTTTACGAAATTTTCCTTGTTGAGTTCCATGTCTATCCCCCCTTTACATACAGTCAATGTTGATTCTAGTTAATATTATAAACGGAATATTACATATAGTCAATACCCATACTAAAAAAATTTTTTGATTTTATTGATTGCAGTCAATAAATTATGTAAAATAGTGATTGAGGTGTAAACAATGTTTAAAAAACAAGAATTCGCTAGATTACTCGAACTAGCCAAAGGTGATAGGTCCATAAATGAATACGCTCGTGAATGCGGAGTAAGTTCGGCGCATATTTCAAGGCTTTTGCGTTGCTTGTTAGATACGCCACCTAACCCTGAGACGATTAAAAAATTTGCTCAAAAAGCAGCTAATGGAGTTACTTATGAAGATTTGATGAAAGCTGCTGGACATATCATAAACGAAGTGGAAGCCGAGGAAAAAACCATCGACGACGAAATCATGGAAATCATGGAAATCATGCGAGAACTGGGACCGGATGTGACACTGATGTTCTATGATTTAAAAGGCATGTCCCAGGAAGAAAAAGAATCCCTAAAGATATTCCTTCAGGGATTGCTGGCGAGGAGAAAACAGAGGGAAGAAAATAATAAAAAATAAATTCTAACTACGGGAGAGGAGAAAACAATTGTCTGAGCAAGAGAAATTAGAATTAATTCATGTTTATTGCGATGAAAGCTCTCAATGCAAAGATAGATATATGGTCATAGGTGGGATATGGATTCCAGCTACAAATGTCCAAGGCTTTGATATGGATATTACAAATTTTAGAAAGGAATTCGGTATGACAAGTGAATTGAAGTGGGGGAAAATATCAAAAGGAAAGCTTAATGAATACAAAAAATTTATAGATATCATTTTTGACTACATAAACAAACTTTATCTTCTTTATAGGTGCGTAGTTGTAGATATGTGGCAATATGATAATCAAAAATATAATAAAGGCGATTCTGAACTTGGTTTTTATAAAATATATTACCAGCTATTATTTCAATATTACATAAAAAACTATAGATATGTTATATACCCTGACGATAGACAAAATTCCTATAAATATAGACTTGAAACTCTTACAATTATTCTAAACAGAGGTATAAGAAAAAAATATGGTATCGATTTTGACCCCATACGAAATATTGAACCTCGCAAATCCCATGAAGTTAACCTAATTCAAGCCGTTGACGTATTGACTGGAGCTATAGCATATAAATGGAACGAAAAAGACCTCGAAGAATGTGCAAGTCCTGCAAAAATAGAAATAGCTAATTACATAGCTTCTAAAGCTAACATGCCGACGTTGGCGTACAGTCATACCAAATATGCTAGCCCTGCTTTTCACATATGGTACATGGACTTAACTAAATCTAAGAAAATGGGGGCCAAAAAATAATAGCGCCCTGAGTCCTATCCTTTCGGATGCGCTGCACGACTTGGTGCAGGTTTCGGATATCAGTGGCGCTATTATTCTCAAGCACTTACCTAGTTTTCTATTTATATTATATGCTGTTATTATAAAAAAATCAACCTTTTCTGTGTATATTTTGTGATTAATTTGTGGACAACTTAGAAAGGGGATCTTTGATGTATCTCAACATGGCCGAGAAAGCTAATCAACTTTTAGAAAAATACCAAGTCAAAGATTTTCCGGTGTCAATTGATGTTATAGAACAAATTATCTGTAATGAGGGAATTGACATTGAAATAACAAAATATCTTAAAAAAGGTTTGTATCATGAAGATGGCGGGGCAAAGGTCATATAC
>JAAYLF010000017.1 GCA_012522035.1 Clostridiaceae bacterium | reverse complement strand
TCAATATTGGTGACGTTCTTTTGGTTGTCAGTGCAGTAGCTTATGCCTTTCAGATTTTGCTGGTGGGCAAGTATGCAAAGAATGAACACATACTTGAGACCACATTTATGCAAATGCTGGTGGTAAGTCTTTTGTCTTTTTTACCTTCCATGGCAATGGAGAAATTTTACGTTCCCATAAACAAAACCACGGTTCTTTCAGTTTTGTTTATAGCGGTATTCAGTACTGTGGTTGCATACATGGTGCAGAACAAGATGCAGCCCTACACAGACCCTACCCATGCAGCCATTATATTCCTGTCAGAACCACTTTTTGTAGCCATTTTCTCCATATTTGTAGGAGATATACTGACTGTCAGAACCCTCATCGGCGGCGTGTTTATAATGTTGGGGATGCTGGTTATCAACATAAAGACTGGGAAGAATGAAGGGTAAAAGGTTGGAAAACAACCGTGTTACACGTTTTTGTTGTTTTTTTGTATTTCGAAATAAATTATGGTAGCATAAAGAAAAACACCAGGAAGGATTGTTATGGGAAGAAACAGTAATGAAAAAATATATTCCATGAGTTTTGCCAAGGTTTATCCTCTTTATGTAAGCAAGGCTGAAAGGAAAGGGCGTACCAAACAGGAAGTTGACGAGATTATCTTGTGGCTTACAGGATACACCCAGGAAGAACTTTTGGAGCATCTTGAAAAGGAATCGACTTTTGAGGAATTTTTCTCCCAGGCACCAGAACTTAACCCAAACCGCTTCCTTATAAAAGGTATGATATGCGGTGTAAGGGTGGAGGAAATTGAAGAGCCTTTGATGAGGGAAATACGCTATTTGGACAAGCTGGTTGATGAACTGGCCAAAGGAAAGGCGATGGAAAAGATATTAAGAAAGTAAAGGGTGGTGAACATGGACGCCATCAGTGAGATTGTCAATAAACAAAGGGAATTCTTCAATAGTGGAAGGACAAAGGATGTAAAGTTCCGGATTGAGATGCTTAAAAAGCTGAAAAGGGCTGTTTTGGGTTATGAAGACAAGATAATGGATGCGCTTTTTAAGGATCTAAACAAGGACGCTTTTGATTCATACACTACTGAAATAGGTTTTGTTTTGAATGAGATAAGTTATGCGGCAAGAAAGCTTCCCAAATGGGCAAAAAGGAAAAGAGTCCGAACGGATATTGCCTCTTTTCCAGCAAAAAGCTTTATCTATCCTGAACCCTATGGCGTAACCTTGATCATATCACCATGGAACTATCCTTTCCAGCTGGCAATTGCTCCTCTTGTGGGTAGTATTGCGGCAGGGAATTGTGCAGTTGTCAAGCCGTCGTCCTATTCTCCAAACACATCAAAGGTACTCAAGCAGCTGATTGAAGACACCTTTGATGAGGAATACATATGTGTAATTGAAGGGGGAAGGGAGGCCAACAAGGCACTGCTTGACAGCAAGTTTGACTATATATTCTTTACCGGAAGTGTTTCGGTTGGAAAAGTGGTTATGGAAAGTGCAGCCAAACATCTTACACCGGTAACCTTGGAGCTTGGCGGCAAGAGTCCCTGCATAGTTGACGAAACGGCAAATCTGGATTTGGCTGCAAAAAGAATTATCTGGGGCAAACTCATAAATGTGGGTCAGACCTGCGTTGCTCCTGACTATCTGTTGGTTCATTCAAGTGTAAAAAACGAACTGGTTAAAAAAATGAAAAGGGTTGTGGAAGACTTTTATGGTTCGAACCCTGTTGAGAATGAGGGCTACACGAAGATCATAAATGAAAAGCACTTCAACAGACTGCTCGGACTTGTAAAAGGTGAGAAGGTAATTTACGGGGGAGAATTTGACGAAAAGAGATTGAAGATAAATCCGTGTTTCATTGATAATGCATCCTGGGACAGTCCCGTGATGCAGGAAGAAATCTTTGGTCCTGTTCTTCCGATTATCGAGTTTGAGAATTTGGAGGAGGTAATTGAGAGAATAAAACAGAGGCCAAAACCTCTTGCCCTTTACTACTTTACAACAAGCAAGGATAGGGAAGAGAAGGTCTTAAACTCAGTTTCCTTTGGAGGCGGATGCATAAACGACACCATCATGCATCTGGTATCCAGGCATATGCCTTTTGGTGGTGTTGGTGAAAGCGGCATGGGCAGCTATCACGGCAGAAAAAGCTTTGACACCTTTACCCACTACAAGAGCTTTTTAAGAAAATCAAATGTGTTGGATGTTCCCCTTAGATATCCAAACCGCAAGAATTTAAAACTGGTTAAAAAGATATTAAAATAGATATGGGAGGCCTTTATGAACGCATACAGGGATATTATGAGCAGACTTGGACCTTTCAGAGTCAAGGAAGGTTTTGAGTACAAAAAGACTGTGGCCAGCATTGAAGCACTTGCAAACAGGGCGGATTTGATTTCAAGAGGCGCCCGCCCCGATACATACTTCGGGCAGCCCCCGGATGGAATCTCGTA
>JAAYLF010000209.1 GCA_012522035.1 Clostridiaceae bacterium | reverse complement strand
TAGCTAGCCTAACATGCCATGTACTCATTGTCAACAGCTTTCGCGGCATAAACGCTTATGATTATTGACTTATTAAGGTACTATATTGTAACCGAGGTAATTTACACACTATTTTGGACTTGACTAACAGTGTAGTATTGAATATAACAAAATCAATATAACCATATTTGAATTCTTATTCTTAGCACTAACGAATCCATAAAAAATTGCACCATAGTCTTAAATTCTGCTTACAGTTTTTAATCCAAAATGCTTCTTTATCGGCTACATATTGTGACAGACAATGATAATTGTAGATCTTCTAAATAAAGAAGGGAGATGAAAAGGTCATGAAAGAAAAAATTGGATGGGGGTTTATTGGAGCAGGTGGCATTACAAACAGGTTTATAAAAGGTTTGGTCCAAGTGCCGGATGCATATTTAGCTGCTGTAGCCTCCCGTACCGAAGAAAAGGCAAAGGCTTTCGCTGAAACTCATGGCGGAAAGGCTTATACTAGCTACGAAGAGGTTATAACGGACAAGAATGTTGATGTTGTATATGTTGCAACACCGCATTCTTTGCACATGGAGCATACTTTGCTGGCACTTGACCTTGGTAAACCGGTATTATGTGAAAAGCCTATGGCTCCCAATGCTGAACAAGTCAGGAAAATGGTGTCTAAATCCCGTGACAAGGGAATTTATCTGATGGAAGCCATGTGGACCAGATTTTTTCCCGCAATAAAAAAAGTCAGAGAATGGTTAGATGAAGGCGAAATAGGTAAAGTTCATCATGTCACAGCTGATTTTGGCTTTGCTGCAAAGGAAAATCCTGCGTCCCGATTGTTCAATCCAGAACTGGCTGGGGGTAGTCTTTTGGATGTAGGTGTTTATACTGTTTCATTCGCTTCCATGGTGTTTGGCAAAAAGCCAAATCGAATCACTAGTGTTGCTGACATGGCTTCAACAGGCGTGGATGCATGCATGGGATGTACGCTGGGTTATGAAGGCGGTGGAATTGCATCTTTGTTTTCTGCAATTAATGTAAGGACGCCTCAGGAGGCACGCATAGTTGGTGAGAAGGGTTATATCGTGATTCCTAAATTTTGGTCACCAAGCAAAGCCTATTTGTATAAGGATGGACTGTTGGTAGAAGAATTTTGCGATAATAAACTGGTCGGCGGAGGGTTCCAGTATGAGATTGCTGCTGTCCAGGATGATCTCCGTGCAGGCAGGCTGGAAAATGAGTTGATGCCTTTAGATGAGACCATAGCTATTGCTGAAACCATGGATGTCATACGTGCCCAATGGGGGCTAGTGTATCCTTTTGAGAAATAAATTTTGTAAAGAAAAGGAGTGTAAGCAAGTGGCAGAAATGATTTATGGAAAAGTTCCATATGTTGACAAACCGGTATCACGACTTGTGCATGGTACTATTATGCTTTCAATGGATAAGAAGGATTCATCTTTTGAACTATTGGATTCCATGTATGAATTAGGCGTTAATGCATTTGACACTGCTGTAATCTATGGCGACGGCGAGCGGGTAC
>JAAYLF010000208.1 GCA_012522035.1 Clostridiaceae bacterium | reverse complement strand
TCTCCTTGTTAACCCTTCGCAAAATCGCCTGGGTTGCCAGAAGCTGGGTGGATATGTCAATGCAATACCTGTCTTCCTCCACCATTTTGATAAGGCCGTCTATCTGTCCTCTGGCAGTTTTAAGAAGACGATACACCTTTTCTTTATCTGCCTGCATTTTCAGCCTCCTTTAACCAAACAAACCTTTCTTCTCCGATATTGCTACCACCTCATATCCTGCATCAGAAACCGCCTTGATAAGAGTGTCATCATCTACATCCGACTTAATATCAACCACTGCGTTTTTCTTCTTCAGGTTTACTTTTGCCGAAACACCCTCCAGTGAGTTCAAAGCCTTTTCCACATGACTTTTGCAGTGATTGCAAGTCATCCCTTCTATTTGTATTACCTTCTTCATCTCTAAAAACCCCTTTCTTTATTCTCTCTATTAAAAAATCTCAATCTTAAAGCATTTGTAACCACAAATACCGAGCTTAGGCTCATTGCAAGCGCTCCAATCATTGGACTTAGCTTAAGACCAAAGAAAGGATAGAAAACTCCTGCAGCCAGCGGTATGCCCAGTGTATTGTAGAAGAATGCCCAAAACAGATTCTGCTTTATGTTCTTTATAGTCGCCTTACCAAGCTTTACAGCAAACACGGCATCATTCAGGTCGCTTCTCATAAGCACAATATCAGCAGACTCTATGGCAATATCGGTGCCAGCACCAATAGCTATACCTACATCCGCCCTAACCAAAGCGGGCGCATCATTAATACCATCCCCCACCATGGCCACCTTTTTGTCTTTTTCCTGCAAGCTTCTTACGATACTTTCCTTGTCTTGAGGCATGACATTGGCAACCACATTGTTTATTTGAAGTCTTTCTGCTACAGCCTTGGCTGTAGTTTCGTTATCACCGGTCAGCATTATGACATCGATACCCATATCCATAAGCTCTTTAATGGCGCTTTTGCTGCTGTTTTTTACAGTATCAGCCACCGCAATTACTCCAATGAAGGTATTTCCCCTTGCAAAGTAAAGAGGGGTTTTCCCTTCCTGGGAGAGAATGCTGCCATTTGCCGAGTCAGGCACCTTGATGGAGTTATCCCTCATCATTTCAATATTTCCAGCCACATAGCTCTCTCCATCAATCACCGCTGTAATACCTCTTCCCGGTACTGCATTAAAGGATTCCACCTCCACAAGCTCAAGGCCTTCTTCCTTTGCTTTTGCGAGTATGGCTTCTGCAAGAGGATGCTCGGAGGGTTTTTCAATCGAGGATGCCAGGATTAAAAGCTCCCTCTCCTCAACCCCATATGGCATAATATCTGTAACTCTTGGTTTTCCTTCGGTTATGGTTCCTGTCTTGTCCAGAACCACGGTGTCTATCGAATGCATAAGTTCAAGAGCTTCTGCAGACTTGACCAACACACCATTGGACGCACCCTGACCCGTGGCCACCATGACGGCAACCGGTGTGGCAAGACCAAGGGCACACGGACAGGAAATGACCAAAACACTAATCCCTATAGTCATGGCAAACTCAAATCCATAGCCAAGCACAAACCAAATCACACTGGAAATTATGGCTATGGCAATGACTACCGGAACAAAAATGCCGCTTATCTTGTCAGCCAGCTTGGAAATTGGAGCCTTTGAAGATCCTGCTTCCTCCACCAACCTAACAATCTGGGCAAGAGTGGTGTCATTCCCCACCTTCTCAGCCTTGAATTTGAAATATCCGCTTTTGTTGACAGTTGCTGCATGCACCTTGTCACCTGCATTCTTTTCAACGGGTATGCTTTCTCCTGTCAGCGCCGACTGGTCAACAGATGTTCTTCCTTCGACAATGACACCATCCACGGGGATGCTTGCCCCCGGCCTAACAACCACAATATCACCAATTCCCACCTCATCAACGGAAATGGTTACTTCTTTTCCATCCCTGATAACCGTTGCTGTCTTAGGAGCAAGATTTAACAGCTTTGCAATTGCATCCGAAGTCTTGCCTTTTGACCTGGTTTCAAGGAACTTGCCCAAAGTTATCAGGGAGAGAATCATGGCCGCAGACTCAAAATACAGATCATGCGTGTACTGGTTTACAATATCCATATCACCATGACCAAGACCGTAACCTATTCTGAATATGGCAAATATTCCATACACCAAGGCAGCGCCAGATCCTATTGCAATCAAGGTATCCATGTTGGGCGACAACTTGAACAATGTCCTGAAACCCACCTGAAAATACTTTCTGTTTAGAAACACAATTGGAAGAGTCAGAAGAAGCTGCACCATGGAAAAAGATATAGCATTCTCATGCCCTGTAAGAAAGGAGGGCATCCAAAGTCCAATCATGTGACCTATGGACACATACATAAGAGGAATCAGGAAGACAAAGGACCAAATCACCCTGGTCTTCATTTCCTTTAGTTCTTCCTTTACAAGATTTGCACCTGTTTCCTCTTTCCTGGAGGATTTCCCCTCTGTGAAAACCGATGCCTTGTAACCTGCACTGTTCACAGCCTTTATTATCTTATCATCTATATTATCAACATCCACATTCTCATCTAATTCCACAGTCATGCTTTTTGTCAACAGGTTTACGTTAACCTCTTTTACTCCCTGTATTTTCTGAACTGTTCTGTGGACTGTGGCAGAACATGCCGAGCAAGTCATGCCTTCAACCGTATATTTGTTCTTCACTCGCTTCACCTCTCATTACATACCTACACCCCCTGGGGGTATATCTATTTTACTCCTGTTGTTATTGTTTGTCAATACATGAGGCAGTATTCACAAAAAATAAAAGCCCCGCCTGTTTTCAGCGGAGCTTTTTCTATTCATTGATTACATTTATCTGGCACTGCTTCATGGCTTTCAACGCGTTTTCATGAACCTCCCGGTTTGATCCCGCACAACAGGAAGCATCCACGGTTACCAGCACTTCAGGGCAAAAGGCTTTAATTAAAAGTGTATTGGAGAGAACACAAATATCAGTAACCAATCCCACAATTTCCACTTCTCTAAGACCTTCTTCAAACATTCTTGCCACTTTCTCACCCAAGGCGGTGCTTCCAAAGGTGTACTTTACAATCTCAGTGTATTTCTTGTCCTTTGCAGCATCCAGAAGGTCTTTATGCACCTTGTGGCCATGCGTGCCTTCCTTGCAGTGTACGACAGGCAAATTTCTTCCCTCCTGCGTATCCAAATAATCTTCTTTATGTGTATCAAGAGTAAATACAATTTCTCCTTCATGTTTCTTTATCTTATCAACCACTGCTGGAACAATCCTTTTAGCTTCCTCGCTTCCTAAAGCGCCATCTATAAAATCATTCTGCATGTCAACTACTACCAGCAATTTTTCCATTAAAATTCTCCTTTCTCCAAGTAGTATAATTCATTATACCACAAAAACTGGAGAAAGGACGAAATGCTAGTTTTCTATCTTAAACGTTCTTTTGGCATCAGGACTCTCCATTTCAAACACAAAGGAAAAACTATACGTTCCATCCATGTTGAAGTGTACTGAATAACCATCATACTCATGAACAAAAAACTCAATGGGCACGTATTCACCATCCACAAGCTCATAAATCCTTGGCTTCTTGATATTCGTAAAGCCATCTATACGAACTGCATTGTTGTTCCTTCCGCCTGATATGGTAAATTCGGCTTGATTGTCCACACACTTGATCCTTGGCAGATAAGCATCCTTTACAACCTCTCCCTTTATTGCCTCAATTTTTAAAGGCTTCAGCGCCGAATCCTCTCTTACGTATCTGACATTGTCATCATGCAAATCGTTGTATGATCCATATGGGAGAAGAATAAAATCCAGTTCAATGTAGTCGCCCTTCTTGAATTTGGTTTTGCCCAAGTCAAGACTGAGGCTTCCTATGTTGATGGTTCCACTGAAGGTATTCCTGAAAACAAAGCCGCCACTGTACTTCTTCTTCCCAATCTTTATATTGCTGTTTTTCAATATGAAACCAAAGTTCATATCCTCGTTTTTATCAAGTTCAAAATATGAGAAGTACGGATTCTGATTGCCCAGTTTGTAGATCTGTGTATTCTCAGTGGCAGTATCAATCATCACTGTCTTTGGCTCATTGTTTTCATCCAGATACCCTGCCTGATAGAACTTGTTGCCTCTTGAGTCAAAAGTGAACAGTGAAAAGTTTTCTCTGACATTGTCTATTGTGAGGTCTTTCAAAAACTCAAGACGTAAAGAGTAATACGTCCTGTTTTCATCCGTTTGCGGAAACTCCAGATGTCTCAATGTATATTTGTAGGATCCGCAGTCAGATATGTAGCTGTAGTCCAAGTCTGCATACGTCTGACCCGAACTCCTAATATACGTTCCTGTATACTCACTGCCTATCTTCTTTACCCCTTTCATGTATGAGACAAAATACAGTCTTCCAACAGAGTTGAACTGGGGTTGCGATGTCCACATGATGCCGCTTGGACCGCGAAAATCAGGCAGTGTCCAACCATCCTTGCCATAGACATAATATGGAGCAATGCAGTTTGATTCGGTTACACCTGTGGAAAGATGGTAGTACGAAACATGGAACTGTATCCAGGACAGCTGCTTGAGAGGATAGCTGCCCCAGTTCTGATAAAGGTGGAGAAGAGTAAATTCAGCCTCCTCGCTTGCTTTCAGTACAAGCGGGAAGAAGGTATCACCATAGGCATTATCCTCAGGATCATAAAATGGTTCCTCGTATTCCCCTTTGAAGTTCTTGCCCACCTGAAGAGGTATTGGTATCAGTGTTTCCGTATCGTCAAGCAGCGCGGCACATTCAAGACCGCCTGATTCTGAATTCATCCATATATAAATACCTCTGTCGTTATTGTCCGACTTAACCTTTATTCTTGCAGTATAATGCTTGTCAGGTTCACGGTAGTACGCTTTGTTGAAATCAGAACCTTCCATGGTAAACCTGTAGGCACCCCTTATATGGTCATAACCGGCAAATTGGGCATCCGCATTGGTGTCCATCACGGTTATGTCTGCAAGAGGATTCCTTTCATTGAAAGCTTCCTTGTCTATACCTGCAAAGGAATGAGACAGGTCGGTGTATACCCTGTTTCCAAAGGTGATGTCGTCCATTTTCCTGATATTGTTTCCTGTCACATTGGCATACTGGGTGAATACATAGTTGTCCTTATCCTCTGTTAAAGTGCAATAGGATGTACTTCCATCCGGCGGGATTATGAATCCAACCACACCCACCTTCTTTATGTCAAACGCCACATACTCCAAACTTTCCCCATCCATCTTGCTTATGTCGCTGCTCGTTCCGTTCTTGTCCCTGTATTGAATTTTTGCCACCGACTTTTTACTTATCCTCACTTCGAAACCGAAACCTGCCAGCTCATTGTAGTCATTAGAGGCAATCAATCTGAATTCCTGATGCATTTTGTCAGAGTATGTATGAATGGTCTTGTCAAGTTTCAGAGGAACGGACGCCGCTTCAGTCCTAACCGCATTTACTGACTTGAAAGTTATCTTTTCACCGGAAGCACTTCCAATATCAAAGCGGATTCCTTTAAGGGGGGTATTGAACAAGCCTGTGCCGGACAGATCAATTAAATATGTATGATAGTTTCCATCAGCGAGCACCTTGAAGGAAGTAACCTGCTGTGCGTTAAATCCTTCTGTGTCCTCGGTAAAGAAGTACAAATAGCCAATGTTTGCTGTACCCTCCACTTTCATTTCCACCTGTATTGCATTGTATACGGCAGGATTCACATAAATTCCCGTCCTTACCACATATGGGTCATAATCACCTGCAATTTCAACTACCATGGTATTGTCCTGGTAGTTGATGCCCTTTATATCCTTGCTGCCCTGCCAGCTCCTTGTGTCAAACCCGCTTATGTCAAGTTTTTCATAAATGGTAACATCCTGTTTTCCAAATCCCAGATCCCTAATATGGGTTTCATAATAGTAGTATCCAAGCCTTGTCGTATTGACCCTGGCAGTACTTATTGAATCAGACGCATAAAATGTGCTGCCGCTTGTATCCCTGACAAAAACATCCATCGTATTCTTCAAGTATGTTTTTCCCTTGTTTGTTTTAAGAGCCGTAACATACTTATTGCTTCCCCCCATAAGCTCGTGGACAAGCTCAACCTGGGTATTGATAATAGTAAGGCTGCTTCTGTCAGGTTTGTTGTAGTAAGCCTGCACCTTGTTTGCAATACTGTTTGCATACACCATGGATGCGGATAATTTGGTATCTCCACTGGTATCTCTTGGAGGCACTTTTTTTACATCCGTACCACAACCTGCCAATATAACAACACAAAAAATCAGACAAAAAATACGAATAAGCCTATTCATGTATAACTCTCCTCGCAAGTAATATGTTAACAATATAATATCACAAAAAGGCAACTAAAAAAACTGCCACTTTTCAGTGACAGTCCTTGTTACATCATTTTTGTGCGGCTGTGTTTCACAAGGGTAAGTGGTATTTGATTTTCTTCGCAACCCAGGAAGCAAGAAGACTCATAATAACATCACCAGGGATAAAAGGGATTACGCAAAGCATTAGAATTTTCCATAAACCCATATTGTTTCCAAGGTACAGATTCATAATTATATGAAAATAAATGGTACCTAGAGTATAGCAGGCTGCAATGCTCCCAAACGAAGCCAAAAGATATCTTGAATATGATACTTCCTTTCTTTTGCCCACAATCAATCCGGCAACAAAGGCACCTGCCACAAAACCAAGAATATAGCCGAAGGTGGGCTGAAGTACGTAGCCAAATCCTCCTCCATTTGTAAACACGGGAAGTCCAATCAACCCTGCAATAATGTATATTGAAACAGAGATGGCTCCCTTACAAGAGCCCAGAAGCAAACCCGCAAGTGTGGTAAAGGTCAGCTGCATTGTAATTGGAACATATGAAATCGGTATCTTTATATATGCTCCAATGGTAGACAGCGCCGCAAAAAGAGCGCATAAAACAATAGATTGTGTATCAAATATTCTCTTTTCCCTATTCATGTCAACTGTTCCACCTCAATGATATTTCACCATAATTTAAAGACTCAACCTTGCCATCTTCACATCTGACTACAAGCCCTCCATTGTCATCTATGTCAATGACGTGTGCCTTTTTTCTGTTTTCTCCCACCAAGATCTCCACATCCCTGCCTACAACAATCGACATCTCCCGGTACTCCTGTATAAACTTCTTTTCCTTTAGACTTTCAGGAGCTGTAAGAGATTGCAGCTCATTCAATACTTCTGCAACAAGCCGGTTTCTAGGTACAAACCCATCCTTCGAGTTGCATATTGAGCCTGCCACCCCTTCTATGTCCTCCGGAAAATCTTTTGTTGAAACATTGATTCCAATACCAATGATGACAAGATTTATTCTTCCATTCTCCAAATCAAAGGATCCTTCTGTTAGAATTCCGCATATCTCTTTTCCATTCAGGAAGATGTCATTTACCCACTTTATACCGCACTCAATGCCTGTCAGTTTGTAAATTGCCCTGCATACAGCAATGCAGGCAGCCACCGTCACCACATTGTAAATATTTGCATCATCCTGCGGTCTTAGAATATAGCTCATATAAACGCCGGTGTCTTTTGGTGAGTAAAAACTTCTGTTTTGTCTTCCTCTTCCCTTTGTCTGACCGTTTGCTACAATCACACTGCCATCTTCATTACCTTCCATGGCAATTTCCTTTGCGGTCTTGTTTGTTGACTCCACAGTATCAAAAACATATATATTGCCTCTGTAGTCATCTCTTAGATAAGGAAGAATACCTTCCACCGACAAAACATCGCTTTCACTTAGCAATCTGTAGCCCTTTTTGGTAACAGACTCTATTAGGTGGCCTTCTTCCCTTAGTGAGTTTACAGCTTTATTTACAGCAGCTCTTGATACGTTGAAATTAAACGCCATATCTTCTCCCGAAATGTATTTATCCCTGCTTTGTTCCAAGAGCTTGAGTATGTTTATCTTCAAAGACATAAAAAAACCCCTTTCGCAGAATATATTACTCCTGCAAAAGGGAATTGTCAACCATTTTTGTTTTTTGAGTTTACAATCAAACCCTTCTCCAAGTATTGGGTGTGAACAGCAGAATTATCGGGAACAGCTCAAGCCTGCCAACCAGCATATCTACCATAAGAACAAATTTAGACAAAGATGAAAATATTGAAAAATTGCCAGAAGGCCCTGCAGCACCAAAACCAGGCCCAACATTGCTCAAGCACGTTAGAACCGAACCTAACGTAGTATCTGCAGATTTGGCATCCAGGGATATTATCATTGTGCTTGCTGCAAATATTAATACATAGATTGAAAAGTATGCCGCTATCCCACTCAGCAGGGTGTCCTGCTGAACTTTGCTATCCACTTTCAATTGTACAACACTTCTAGGATTTATTAATTTCTTGATCTCTACAAAGCCCATTTTAATGAAAATCAGGAAACGCCTTATTTTAATCCCTCCTGCGGTTGATCCCGCACAGCCCCCAGTCAACATTAGGATGATTATCAAAAACTGCGAGAAGAACGGCCACTGTGTAAAGTCTGCGGTTGCAAAACCTGAAGTTGACACAATCGACGTAACCTGAAAGGAGGCGTATCGAAACGCAGTAAGTATGTTTCCATCATATAGCGATCTAGTGTTTAATGATACAGCCAAAATCGATATCAGTATCAAACCAAGATAAAATTTCAATTCCTCATCTTTTAATATTGTCACAACCCTGCCAATTATCATAAAGTAGAAGAGATTAAAGTTGATACCAAAAAGGACCATAAAAATACTGACTACATAATCGATATAAGCAGAATCATAAAATGCGATGCTGCTGTTTTTAATACTAAATCCTCCCGTTCCTGCCGTTGCTATTGCATGCACAATACTATCAAAAACAGGCATGCCTCCCAGCAATAAAAAGACAAATAATAGTACAGTCATAACAATATAAATCACATAAAGTATCCTTGCCGTCACTTTTATCTTTGAAACCAACTTTCCAACAACAGGACCTGGCACTTCGGCTCTCATCACATACATGTATCTTGTATCAGATGATGGCAGGAATGCCAAAACAAACACAAGCACTCCCATTCCACCAATCCAGTTTGTAAAACTCCTCCAGAAGAGGGTGCTGTGTGATAGCGCTTCGATATCTGTAAGTATGCTTGCTCCCGTGGTTGTGAAACCGGATACTGTTTCAAACAGGGCATCAATAAAATTTGGGATTTCACCACTTAAAACATAAGGTAGTGATCCGAATAATGACAAGACAATCCATGATAATGAAACTATTATGAATCCTTCCCTTGCCAGCAACTGATTGTTTTCAGGTTTTCTGAAAGATAGGGCAAAACCAATTGCGAATAGCAGAACAGCGGGAATTAAAAATGCCAGCAGTTCATTATCCTTGTAAATAACAGAGACCAAGGCAGGCAGCATCATAAGTGCCGCTTCGACCTTCATAATCACTCCAAGTACGTAAAAAACCATCTTTAAGTTCATGGCAAAATATCCTCTAGATCATTTAATATAAGGTTCTTGGCAACAACAATCACAATATCATCCTGCTCAATGCAATCATTACCACTTGGTATGATTACCTTGTTTCCTCTTATTATCGAAGCAATAAGCAAGTCTCTTTTTAAATTTAACTCTTTAAAAGAAACACCCAGAAATTTACACTTGTCCGTAGCTAAAAACTCGACTGCTTCAACTTCACCATTTACTATTTTATACAAGGTTCTTACATTGTGGCCTTGTGCGTTCTGTTTTGCACGAACATATTGAAGCACATAGTTGGCACTTATTGCACTGGGGCTCATGACACTATCAATATTCAGAGTTCTTGCCATGTCCAACAGGTTCGTCTTGTGAACTTTTGAAATAACGGTAGGAATGCCGATTTGCTTTGCATACAAGGAAACAATTATATTCTCCTCATCTATTCCCGTCAAAGCTACAAAAGCATCCACCTCTTCAAGTCCTTCCTCGATAAGCAGGTTTTGATCCGTCCCATCACCACAAACGACATGTACTTTAGGTAAAACCTCATCCAGTTCCATACTTCTTAGTTCACTATTCTCAATCAGCTTAACATTAATTTTGCTCTCGACAAGCTGCTTTGCCAGATAGTAAGCAATCCTGCTACCTCCAACTATAATAACGCACTTTGCTCTCTGCTTGTAAACTCCAATTGCTTTAAAAAAAGCTGACATCTCGCAATGGGATGCGGTTATATGAACAATATCTCCTTCCCTGATTATGAAGTCACCAGTAGGTATGAAGACCTCATCTTTTCTATACACGGCACAAATCAACACTCTTACACCAAAGGTCTTTGATAACGAGCTTAGAGTTTTGTCAACAAGAGGGTTTGACCTTTCAATTTTTATCTCGGCAAGTTCCACTCTGCCTTTTCCAAAGGTCTCTATTTTCGCAGCCGAGGGCGTTCTGATTATCCTGGATATTTCATTTGCGGTTTCAAGTTCCGGGTTTATCATAAGACCTATACCCAACTCATTTCTCATAAAAGAGCTTTGCATTGCATATTCAGGGTTTCTAACCCTGGCAATCGTATTTATAGCCCCCATTTTCTTTGCTATCATGCAATTGAGAATATTAAGCTCATCCGAATGCGTTGTTGATATGAATATTTGGGCCTTTTCTATACCAGCCTCTTTCAATATATTGCACGAGACTCCATTACCACCTATGCCAAACACATCATAAACGTTGACCACATTATCAACAACTTTTGGATCAATATCTATGCACGTTATATTATGTCCTTCCTTAACCAAATGGTCCACCAAAGTAAGACCCATCTTGCCAATTCCTGCAATAACAATGTTCAAAACAAAAACCCCCAAAAACGTTTACATGGAAATTATACTCTTTTAGCCATAACCAGTAAAGTGCTACATGACCTTGAGCCCCCTGTCTTTTCAATTATTTGTATTTTATCACATAAAGTTATACAATATCTTATGTTAAATCAAATAAAAATATTTAAGGTGAAAGATATGAATCACATATTCGTAGGACATTATGGAAGCGGAAAAACGGAAGTATCGATAAATTTTGCACTAAATTTGAAAAAGGAGAATCCTGACAAGGATATTGCAATTATAGACCTGGATATAGTCAATCCATACTACAGAACCGCCGATGCAAAGGAAGATCTCAAAAAGGCGGGCATTCATGTGGAAGTACCTTTGTTTGCAAACACCAACGTGGACGTGCCTGCCCTCACCGCAGCCATGGGCGCCCTGATGGAAAACAAGGACAAACTCGTTGTAGTGGATGTGGGCGGGGATGACCTGGGTGCAAAGGCAGTGGCAAGATATGCAGAAGAGATAAACAAGGGCGGTTATGTAATGTACTTTGTCCTAAATCCCAACCGTCCCTTTACAAGCACTTTGGAACATGCTGTAAAGATGTATAACGAGATAGAAGCAAGCACCAACCTTAAAATAACGGGGCTGGTGAACAACTCAAATCTTTTGCAGTATACGGACAGGGATGTGTTCCTCGAAGGAATGGAAAAGGTATTGGAACTGTCACGGATTAAAAAGGTCCCCGTATTATTGAATACGGTCTTTGAAAAAACAGCCGATTCCCTTAAAGAAGAAGATATTAAAGAAGGCAGGGTTCTTGTGATGAAAGAACACGTCAGCCTTCTTTGGTCAAGAGAGGATGATTTCTAAAACATCTTCTTTTTGAAAACAAACTCTCTTTGCAGTATGTAGCTTGCAAAAAACAACGGAAGATCGATCATTATCTTTGACAGAATTTCTGGAATGCCCAGGCTTGCAAACAGGTTTGTTCCACCTGCTCCTGCAATCATGATGAAAAACGCCACAAGATAGTATTTGAGAATAACTTTCTTGTCCTGGTTCTTGAAAACAAATCGGGCATTCATTGCAAAATTGAATATGGATGATATTATCCTTGCAAAAACATAGCACAAAGGAATCCATATTCCTAACAAGGAAAACACTTTGAACAGCGCATAGTCGATAATTAGCGACAATATTGCCACAAGAAGGAAACTCACTATCTGCTTGAATATCCTCCATGCATCCCTGAAGGTGTTGAAATGCGACCCTGCATTATTGTCATAATATATCGTGCTGATGGGTATTTCAAGAAATGGAACGGACCACTCCTTAAGGTAAAGAAGCATGTTCATCTCGTACTCAAACCTCTCCCCCTTCAGTTCCACAAGTTTTGGGATTAGGAACCTGGGCAGGCCTCTTAATCCTGTCTGCGTATCCTTTATGGGAAGACCGGTTGCAAGTCTGAAAACCCACCTGGTTACAGTATTTCCCAGCACGGATCTTCTGGGAACCTTGTCCCCTTTTCCGCTAAACCTTCCTCCAAGAATAATGGTATTTGGGTTTTCCCTGCCGGAATCTATAACCTTTTGAATATCTTTCGGAGTATGTTGGCCATCGCAGTCAGCTGTTACAACAAAATCCACATCGGGCATGTTGTCTAAAACATACTTCAACCCTGTTTTCAAGGCTCTTCCTTTTCCCTTGTTTTCCTCATGAACTAAAACAACAGCTCCCAACCTGGAAGCTGTTTCAAAATACCTGTCATATTCTTCTCCACTTCCGTCATTTACTACTACAACTTTGTGATTCAATTTGAAAAGTTCATGCAAAAACACAACAAACTTTTCACCAGGTTTGTAAGCTGGAATTAAAACTACACTTTTCATCTAAAAGCTCACCTTTTTCTTATTGAGCTCTCTGCCACGTATAGTAGAAGATGAGACACACCTACATTATATTTCATTTAAAAGAAAATTACCAGACTCTTTCACAAATGTGAAGCTTTTCTAACCCTTTCTTACAATACAAGCCCCAGATACCAGTCTACAATGTACTTTCCCACAAATATTGAAACAGTCATTCCTACAGCCAGAAAAGGACCCAAAGGAATCTTTCTCTTAAGGTTCTCTCGTTTTCCTTATGAAACAACTATGCCAAAAATCGAAGCCATCACCGCACCAATACAAAATCCAACAACACTAAGCGTGTATCCCAGCACAAATCCCGAAACGGGCATAAGCTGTATATCACATCC
>JAAYLF010000207.1 GCA_012522035.1 Clostridiaceae bacterium | reverse complement strand
GTTTTTCTGAATCCATACTCAATGGGCCTAACTCCCAAGTAGCAACGGACAAATTCGGAAAGGGGCAATGCACTCCAGCCATGGCAGTCGCTTCTTTGAGTGACAAAATCTTCAGGCCATGTGGTAAGGTCAAACTCAAGAAGCTCTTTGTACGCATCCCAAATCCTGAAGGTTTTGTGTGCCTCGTCATAAAGATCCGTCTCTTCCAAAGCCCTGCACAAAAAGTATCTCATGGCATAAGACATGGGTTTTAGTTTTCCTGCATTCTCCACGGTGTTTTTCATCAAAGCCCTTTTGTTGTCCTCACACAGAAAAACTTGCGCAACTACTGCAAACACCTGGGCATGAACACTGGTAGGCTTTTCATCCTCGGGCGAGTTTTTGAAAAGGCCGCTTTCCCTGTCGAAAGCATGCTGAATAATCTGATAGGACAAGGAATTTGCCAAGGCCTGATATTCGCTGTGGGTTGAGAGTCTTCCTAAAGACAGATTAAGTCTTGCGGCAGTTCTCAATCCCAGTACAAACAGCATGTTGTAAAGAATATTTACACCCTTCTGAACAGGTACGCCTCTTTCCCAGCCTTCAACCCAGTCAAAGAACTGCCAGAATCCCGTATTGCCAAGAAGCCCGTCCTCGTTTATGTGCCTTGCAAAGAAATCAATAATTCTGTCCACGGTACCAAGATGCCCTTTTACAAACTCCACATCATCCTCATACATAAAGTATGCATCAAGCAGAAGGATCCAGTAGATTGCAAAGCCTGGGATAACCTGCACAAAACTTGCAGGAGCATTGCATGGAAGGAGGCCGTTTGGCAATTGCGAGTACGCAAAGTCGTTTATCGCCTTCCTTGCAAGCCTTGAATCGTTGGATATGGACATTGTATACACAGCTTCAAGATACGTATCCATCATGTACTGCATCTGCTCGTAATACGGGCAATCCACATAAGTTTCATACATGCAGAGCTTTAGTGTCCTCAAGCTTACATCCCATATCTTTTCATACACTTCATCATCCGCCTGGAATTCAGCCTGGACATCCAAAGGATAACCGGTTTCATAGTAAAAGAAATCCTCTATTTCAACCTCTTCAGACACTTCAACTTTTACAAATCTGAATGCTCTTGGATAGAAGGGAATATAAATGGTCTGTCCTTCCGTCAAGGTGATATGGTCTGCCTCACCTATGATTTCCTGACCGTGGGGATTGTTCCTTACTCCTTTTACATATCCTGTTTCTTCAAATCTTCCATAGCTTTCAGCGTATGTAAGCTTGACAGTGCCGCCTCTTTTGCCGCATATCTTTATCGCCGGATATGCAAACACATACACCTGTGCATCATATTCATATGTGCCGCCATACTGTCTTATGAGCTTGAAGGTATCCTTCTTCTCCATGTACATTTGAGGAATGGGTCTTTTAACAAGCTGCCAGAAGGATGAAAGACCGTAGGGGTTGGAATTGGCGCTGTCCATGATAACTACTGCATTCTTCATGTTGCGGTCTAGGCTTTCCTGCACTTTTTCAAAATCAATCTGTTCTGAGAAACCGACATAACCAGCAAATTGATTTTTTACAAATCCATACCCGTCAACTTTTGCACAAAGCCAGCTTTCATCCGTTGAAAGGCCGAAGTTTGTATCCAATTCATGTATGAGAAGACCTCCCACCCCTTCAGTAATCACGGATATGGGGCCTGAGGAAAAGCCCAAAGCCTTCAAAGGATCCTTCGGATAGCACAGTACCTTGACAAAAATCTCGTTAATGCCTTGTTTCAAATATGGTGCCATATCAAGCTCGTCATAGCATCTTAAGCCTGCAGGCATCTTCGCAGGCCCGCAATCTACAATTTCGCTGTTTATATACAAAAAGTATCGTGAATCGGCAGATATTTGAATGGTGCACTTTTCAACTTCCCTTTCCACAATCACTTCCTTCTTGAAACACACCATCATTGGTTCTTCCGTTCTTTTGGCTTCTGTAAAAATCCACTTTCCTTCCATGAAATGCCTCCTTTATTTTCTTCTAACAAATACAAACACAATTCCCAACAAACACACACCAAAGGCAACAGCCACATATTTTCCTATTCCATTTGATTCCTTATTCTCCGCATCAACTGTTCTTTCTTTTGGCACCTCTTCTTCTGAAGGCTCCTCACTTTGCAGGACATATGCATTTTCCTCCAAAGGCGGATATGTGAAGATATATTTGCTTATACCGGAAAAATCTCCGTTTGGCAGGTGGGTTTTGCCAAAAGAATTTGTTTTGCTGCCTGCAAGGAAATAATCGTAACTTATTGGCTCCTGATCGTCCCATGTAACATCCACCGCATACCAGTTGCCGTCATCCATTTGAACATAATTCCACATGTGATTTTCTTCTCTTCCGTCAGACGTTATCCCCTTCCCTATAACCAAAACATTGGGAATCCTTTCCCTGTCGCAAAGAAGCTTGAAAGCTTTTGCGTATCCATCGCATACCGTTTTTCCATAAACCAACGCCCCTACGGCCTCATGTGAGTATATGAAATCTCCACCGTATTCCACCATTTCAATCCAACGGTCATGTATGCTCTTGACTTTTTCATACCGGTTTTCCCCATAAACATCAAATTCATTTATATAATCCCACAGAGCCTTGTTCATCTCTTCAAGCCTGCCTTCGTACTTTTCATCAGTTACAATTTGAAAAAACACGTCAGCCACTATGTTTAAAGACCCAATGGTTTCAATATTATAGTTAACACCTACTCCCCCTTCTCCAAACTTAAGCCAATATATTTCAGGATGGTCTTTCAAAAACGCATCTATTGCAGCTTGTGTGTCCACCTCTATTTTCCTTTCAATCACATCCAGTTCTTCCTTTGAATAGTACCCCTTGTCATATATATCGGAAAGTTCGGCATAATTCCTGCCTGTCTTCACACTCTCCTCTATTCTTTCGTAAATTTCGGATTTTGTTGAATCAAGCTGATCCTTGTAGTTGTATGCAAAAACATGAGTTGTGAGTATTTGTATGAGTAATATAACTGGAATGAACAACCTTTTTCTCTGCATTAGTACCACCATTAGATTTATACCAGATTAGTATATATGTACAAATTCTTTATTTCAATGTATTTAATTAAGATTATTGCCCATAAACCATAGTAAATTTAAGATTATGGGCAAAACTTAAGAGGAGCCTGTTCTTCAAGCTCCTCACTTTCTTATCCTTCATATTTAAGAATTGGATTTCTTGCGGCATTTGCCTCGTCCGGTCTTCCCACCGGTGTTGTAACCGGGGTATTCTTAACCTTCTCCACATCCTGTTTTTCCTGCTCGTATACCGCTATGAAGTCTTCAATTGCCTTGTCAAGGGTTTCCTTGGATTCGGTTTCAGTAGGTTCCACCATCAGAGCTTCATGCACCACAAGCGGGAAATACATCGTAGGTGGATGCATGCCTTTGTCTACTAAAGCTTTTGCAATATCAAGAGCAGTAAAACCATACTTTGCCTTTTCCTCTTCCAACGATATTACAAACTCATGCATGCACGGACCCTTGTAGGGGATGTTGTAGGTGTCTTTCAGTTTATGCATCATGTAGTTTGCATTCAAAACAGCACTTTCTGAAACTTCCTTAAGACCATCGCAGCCGTTTTGCATGATGTATGTTAAAGCCTTTACCACCACCAGGAAGTGTCCATAAAAACTCTTTACTCTGCCAATGGTTTTTTCAGGTGTGAAGAATTTATACGCATTGTCTTCCTTTACAACCACAGGACCAGGCATGTAGCATTTCAAAAATTCTTTGCAGCCAACAGGGCCTGCGCCAGGACCTCCTCCGCCATGGGGTGTTGAGAAGGTTTTGTGCAGGTTAAGATGCACAACATCAAATCCCATGTCTCCAGGTCTTGCCCTTCCCATTATTGCATTGAGGTTGGCTCCGTCGTAATAGTTAAGGCCGCCTGCCTGCCTTACAATCTCCGTTATTTTCAAAATGTTCGGGTCAAAAAGACCAAGAGTATTTGGATTGGTTAGCATGAAACCTGCAGTGTCATCGCCAACTGCCTTCTTCAGCTCCTCAAGGTCCACAAATCCATCCTCACTGGACTTTATATTAATTATCTTGTATCCAAGCATGGCCGCGCTGGCAGGGTTTGTTCCATGGGCAGAGTCAGGAACAATTATCTTGTCCCTTTTAAAATCTCCTCTGTCCTCATGGTATGCCTTTATGAGTTTCAAACCTGTATATTCGCCATGGGCTCCGGCTGCAGGTTGGAAACTTATGGCGTCCATGCCGGTGATTTTGCTCAAATACTCTTCAGCAAGATGCAGAACCTCAAGGCATCCTTGAACCGTGTTCTCAGGCTGGAGAGGATGAATGTTTGCAAAACCCTCAAGACCTGCCATCTCCTCATTTACTTTTGGATTATACTTCATGGTGCAGGACCCCAAAGGATAAAACCCTCTGTTTACGCCAAATGTTCTGTCTGCAAGGGATGTGTAATGTCTGGACAAATCAGACTCGGCAATCTCAGGCAGATTCAAACCGCTCTCCCTCATAAACTTTTTATCCATGTCATAAACCGGCACATCGCAATCCGGCAAATAGTCGTTCTTTCTGCCTGCAACACTTTTTTCAAATATCAGCTGCATCCTGCCACCTCCTTTATCTGCGATACAAGATAAGCCATCTCTTCCTTGCTGTTCATTTCTGTTGCACACCATATGATATTGCCTTCATAAGGATATCCTCCTAGAATACCCTTGTTGGAAAGGTGTTCAAGCATTTTTCCATCATCTATATTCTTGCTTCTTGTGACAAACTCATTGAAGAACTCGCCCGTGTAGACAAGCTCAAACAAACCGGTTGAGCAAAGGGCATCTTTTAGATAATGAGCTTTTGACATGGAAAGCAAAGCTGCCTTTCTTATGCCTTCTTTGCCCATGGCACTCATGTATATGGCGGCTCTAAGAGCACAGTTTGCCTGGTTTGTACATATGTTGCTCCTTGCCTTTTCCCTTCTAATATGCTGCTCTCTTGCCTGCAGGGTTAATACATACGCCGTCTGCCCTCTTGAGTCGGTGGTCTTTCCTGCAATCCTGCCTGGTATCTTTCTCATGTATTCCTTTGTGCAGGCCATGAAACCAAGATAAGGGCCTCCAAAGGACATGGGAATGCCAAGGCTCTGACCTTCTCCTACCGCTATTTGAGCTCCATACTCTCCTGGGGTTTTCAGTATGCCAAGAGCAATTGGATTGACATACAGTATTAGAGGAACATCTCCTGAAACTTCCCTTACCTTGTCAATGTCCTCAATTTGTCCATAAAAGTTTATCTGGCCGACAAGCACACAGGCAGTACTGTCATCAATGCACTCCTTCAGCTTTTCATAATCCGTTTTTCCATCCACACAGGGCACAAAACAGATTTCCACATCCGAACCTGAGAAATATGTTCTGATGGTTTCCAGGACATCGGGATGCAATGCACCGGATACAACCGCCTTGTTCTTTTTCCTTTCGATGCACATTAAAATTGCTTCGCTTGCGGCGGTGGCCCCGTCATATACTGATGCATTTGAAATATCCATGCCTGTAAGCTCGCATATCATCGTCTGGTATTCAAATATTGCCTGGAGTATGCCTTGGGAAATCTCTGCCTGGTAAGGGGTATAGGTAGTGAGAAACTCTTCCTTGGATGCAATGTATCCGACACAGCTGGGGATGTAGTGGTTGTATGAGCCGCAGCCTCTGAAAATGGAAGAATATACCTTGTTTTTACCGGCTATCCCTTTTATTTTTCGTCTAACTTCCTGCTCGCTTATTCCTTTTGGAATATCCAAAGGCTCTTTCAGCATGACATCTTCAGGAATGGTTCTGAAAAGGTCATCCATGTCTTTTGCGCCTATGGATGTGAGCATTTCCCTTCTTTCTTTTTCAGTACTAGGAACAAAGGTACCCATTTATCAATTCTCGCTTTCCAAAAATTCGTTGTATTCTTCTTCGGTCAACAATTCCTCTTTGGCAGAAATATCTCCAACCTCAACAAACCATGCATCATATGCATCTTCATTAACCAGTTCGGGATTGTCCTGGAGTTTTTCATTCACACTTTTAACAACCCCTGTAACAGGACTGTATACTTCAGATATGGACTTGACAGACTCCACTTCTGCAAAACCTTCGCCTGCTACCACATCATCGCCAACTTCAGGGAGATTCACAAACACGATATCACCCAGTTCCTGCTGTGCAAAATCGCTTATGCCAATCCTTGCTGTCTTTTCATCAATAAATTCAACCCATTCATGTGTTTTTAAATAGAATCTTTTACCTTTCATATCAATTTCCTCCATGATTAATCTATATTTATTTTACTCGAGTATAAAAAGGCAAGTCACATATTACGGCAGGAATCTCCCTGCCTCTTACACTTACAACCACTTCCGTGCCTGTCTCCGTGTGGTCTTTGTCCACCAAAGCCATGGCTATGGGGTATCCAAGAGTAGGACTGTGGGTTCCCGATGTGGTCAGACCAACCTTCTTCCCGTCCACAAACACATCACAGTTCTCCCTTGCTATTCCTCTTCCTGTAATCCTAAGACCAACACGCCTCCTGTTTGCACCTTTCTTCCTTATGCCTTCCTTGCCTATGAAGTCTTCCTTATCCATCTTTACCGCAAAGTCCAAAGAAGCTTCAAGAGGGGAAATGTCTTCAGATAGTTCATGACCGTACAAGGGCATGCCGGCTTCAAGCCTTAAAGTGTCCCTTGCACCCAAACCACAAGGTATAAGGCCAAAGTCCCTGCCAGTGTCAAGAAGCAGATTCCACAGCCTGACACCATCTTCCTTGCTGCAGCTTATCTCATACCCCAGTTCACCTGTGTATCCGGTTTTTGAGACAAAGCAGTTTATGCCGTCAATAGCCACATTCTCAAGAAAAGAATAATATTTTTCAGGAATATTATTCGTCAATTTTCTGAGAATATCATATGAATTCGGGCCTTGAAGGGCAACTTGCGCAATATCATCTGATATGTCAATGACTTCAACATTTCCTTTTACATTGCCTTTTATCCAATCAAAATCCTTGTCCCTGTTGGCTGCATTAACTCCCAACAGATATTTGTCCTTGCTTATTCTGAAAACTATCAAGTCATCTATGGTTCCACCCTCGGGATTGCACATAGGGCTGTATCTTGCTCTTCCATCGGACATGTTGGTAAAACTATTTGTCAAAAGCATATTCATGTTTTCTAGAGCATCCGACCCCTGTATAACAATTTGTCCCATGTGGGAAACATCAAACAGGCCGCATGTGTTTCTAACCGCATTGTGCTCGGTTATAACGCCGGTTTCGTACTGTACGGGAAGCATGTATCCTGCAAAGGGTACCATCCTTCCTTTCAACTCCACGTGACGATCATATATAGGTGTTTTCTTTTCCAAGATCAGTGCTCCTTTCGGATTATTCATACAGATTGATTATATGTTTATACGCAAGCATTGTCAATTAAAGAAGAATCAATCAGCACAATTCTATTTTACACAAAAAAAAAGGGCATATGCCCTTTTTTGCAATGATTGTTAATATGCAAGCTTTCTCTTGAATACGACAGCTGCAAAACCAAGAAGAGCTACAAATGCAAACAGAACACTTTGGTCATATGTAGGTGGGTTGTCATCAAAGTTGTCATTGAAAGCCTCTGCTTCTTCCCTGGTTTCAAAGAAGGCTATGTACTCAATATCCATGGCAGCGCCCGCAGGAAGATTGTTTGCCTCGATGTAGTCAATTCTAAGAGACTTGATATTTCCGGTCCATGCTTCAAAGGTGCTGAAATCAACCACAACCCTCTGCCACTCGCCACTGGAATTCAGATTGAATATTGCATGGGTGGCAGGATGATTGTAACCGGATACATCCGACGCAAAATAGAATTCACCAATCATTCCTTCCTGTTGGTACGTAGTCCTGTACTTCATGACTGCAAACTTGTATTTGTCAGCATCAAGTACGTCCGTTTCACTGAAGGTATACTCAATGTTTGGGTCATGGGCTGTTGATGTAACAGTAACATATCCATCTTTCAACTCAATTTCTGTATTCGTAAGGTTGAACTTCTCAATGTACTCTTGGGAATTGAAGCGCATTGCATATCCATTAAATGCACCAAAAGAGCCAATGCTTAAAATGGAAACACTAATTAAAACAACCATCAACAACACCAAAAACTTCTTGAACATATTATTACCTCCTTGGTTTTATTTGTAGCATATTATACAACAGTCGCAAAAATATCTCAACTTTTTAAATGTTTATTCAACCAAAAAGGGTAAAAACACAACAATGAGACAAATCTTGTAACAATTGCAATATTTACACCTTATATTCCTCCTCCAAATATGTTACTATACTCAAAAACACTGCTACGGAGGACGATTATTATGAGCATGATGAGCGATATTACCAAACTGAAAAACAGCAAAACCCGCCTCATAACCGCCGAGAATGTATACGGTGAAAAAGGAAAAGGCGGAATGGCAAAACTGACAGCAGAGCCGCAAGAGGAGATTGTCAGGATTGGCCAGCATTGGGACGGACCCAGTCATGCAGCAAGAGAGCTGGGCGAAAAATGGAAGGTACGCCCCTGCATTACCCTGCTGCCCGGACAGGAAACAAGGATAATGGATATGGACGGGCCGGGCAGGATAACCCATATCTGGATTACAGTTAATCCTGCCTTTTACCGCGACATCATCCTGAGAATGTACTGGGATCATGAGGAAAATCCAAGTGTGGAAACTCCCCTTGGAGATTTCTTCTGCTGCGGATGGAAGACTCCACTGAACATACTTTCAATTCCGATTAATGTGAACCCAAAAGGTGGTTTGAATTCATACTTCCAGATGCCTTTTAGAAAACATGCAAGAATAACAGTCGAGAACAGAAATCCGGGCAATATTGGCGGTTTCTTCTATGCAATTACATATGAGATAGAGGACGACGTTGCCGAGGATGAAGCATATTTCCACGCAAAGTTTTCAAGAACGAATCCTCTACCCTACATGGAAGACTATGTTATACTCGACAATGTAAAAGGAAAGGGACACTATGTAGGTACCCAGCTGTCATGGCAGCAGAACACGCAAGGCTGGTGGGGCGAAGGGGAAGTCAAAATGTTTATTGACGGCGATACGGATTATCCCACATACTGCGGTACAGGCACAGAAGACTATTTTGGCGGCGCCTGGGGCTTTTTTGGAAACTTCTCAGCTCCTTTCATGGGGTATCAGGACCTGATGACCATCAATGAAAACCCAAGACCAACAAACAGTGTGGGAAACAGGCATTCGATGTACAGGTTCCACATACTTGATCCCATCAGGTTTGAAAAGGACCTGAAGGTGACAATCCAGGCTCTTGGGTGGAGATCAGAAGGAAGATACCTGCCTCTTCAGGATGATCTTTCATCCGTGGCATACTGGTATCAGCTGGAGCCTCACAATCCTTTCGAGCCCATTGGTTCAAGAGATGAATTGGAGATAATATAAAAACCAGCTGGCAGTTTTGCCAGCTGGTTTATTGCCTTGTTCAGATTCTGAAATAATGACATCCGGAGTTTACCGTTACAACCTCGCCATCCTTTACATGCACGTTCGCCGTAACACCAAAAGGAACAGTAACATAAAGATGTATGTTTCCATACCTGTTTGCCCATCTTACAGAAATTTTTCCTTTTATGGTTTCAACTTCCCCATGGGCAGAAAGCAGCTTTGATGGAAAATACGGCTTTATGTCCACAACATCAAAAGCTTTCTCTGAAGGTTTGATTCCCAGAACATAAGCATAGAACCAGTAATAAACAGAGCCGTACATAGGATGATTGTGGGAATTCATACCCGGGTTCTTCTTAAGCTCGAACCTCTCCCAGATGGTGGTAGCCTCATTCTGTATCATATACCCTATGGAAGGATACGTCTCCTTTGTCATAATCTCATACGCATCATCCACATAGCCGTATTGTGTAAGTACTTCCAGCATGTATCTTGTACACAAGTTTCCTGTTGTAAACTGGTACTTGTTTTGAACCAGGTCGTTTCTCAGTATGTCGCACACCTTTTGCCTGTATTCTTCCGGAATTATACCCAGCCACAGAGGAAAAGCCTGGCATGCATGAGAGCCTGTTGCCACCATGCAGCTTTCCTTGTCAAACCACTTCTCAAGGAAAGCATCTTTTATCTTCTCACTGGTTTCCTTGAAAAAATCCGCATCCTCTTCCCTGCCAAGTATTAGTGCAAATTCATGCAGCATTTTGCAGTTAAGGTATGAATAGCCGGTGGACATAAGGTCTCCTGGAGTTACTTTGGACACTGCAAATTCTTCGCTCATGCATGCATAGGATGGGGATGCCCAGTCTCCGTAATATGAGTAGTTGACAATGTAATTGTCAGACCTTGACAACAGATACTTTTCCCAAGCCTTGAAGGATTCATAAGCTTCTTCCAGAATGTCTGTACTGCCTATTGCCATGTAGTGTTCAAGACCGGCAATTAGAAATGACGAGCAGACAGGATCCGCAGGTCTTTGTCCATACACAAAAGGTGCTGTACAGGTAATCATTCCGTCCACCTGGTCATTTATGACGTCGCGGATGACTTTTACAAACATCCTGTTTATATTAAAGCAGTAGGGTATGGCCTGGAATCTTACTGTAGCGTCGTTCAGCCACTGCATCCTCTCATCCCTCTGCGGGCAGTCGGTAAGCAGACTGTGGATATTGGCCCTTTCCGTCATTATGGCATTCTGATGCACCTGGTTAAGAATCGGACTTCCAGATGTAAAGAAACTATCCTTATCTATTGCGTTGTATACGCTTACCGCATAGATATCCTCTTTTCCAAGTAACTCCACACCTGTTACCGAAACATATCTAAAGCCATGGTAAGTAAATATGGGGGAGAACCACTGCCCTTCATATATCGCACCTTTTGAGATGAACTTGTCCGTCTGGGCAGCATCCCTCAGCGGTGCGGTATACAAATTGCCGTCCTCTTCCAATTCTTCCGCATGTTTGACAACAATTTCCTGACCCGGTTCCATAAAAGCAGGAAGCTTGATATGACAGTAGCCTGCAATATTCTGACCAAAGTCAACAACATAGACACCCTCTTCAGGACAGAATATGGATTTTGGTTTGTATGTCTTCTGCTCGATTATCGGTTCAAGAACATCAGGCCTCATTACTCCGCCAGGAGAATCCACCACCAAAACATCCTTGTCCTCATTATCAAAGACCCTTTCATCGTATATGGATCCGCCAAAGATTGTACAGGAAACATAAGGCGTGAATCTCCATTTCCAGTTTTCATCGGTTTTTATCCACTCTTCAGAACCATCGGTGAACGTAATTCTCATCATGGCAGTAAGCTGAGGAGTTCCTGTGAAAGAGGCGGTGTATCCCATTTGAAGGGTGTTTATCCTCCTCCAGCCTTCCCCTACAAAGACGCTTACTTCGTTTCTGCCGTGCCTGATGTTCCTAAGGTCAACATCAAGTACTTCGTAGTAGCATGTTTTGTTGTAATTTGAGACACTAGGAGCAAGGACTCCACCTTTTACTTCCTGCCCATTTACGTATGCCCTGTGGTATCCAATGCCGCAGACAAACAGAACACACTCTTTCACATCCTTCTCAACATCAAACTCATGCCTGAATTCCACGACGGCTTCTTTTCTATCTTCCGAAGCAGCTATCCAATCCGCATCCCAGTTTACCCTGCCATTTACAAAGGTTCTTGAATAATGCTTTGAGGTTCTTCCCAGATTGTCGGTAACGGTAAGTATTGCCATGTAGCTTTTACCCTCTCCAAGAGAAGGGCCGTCATATTTCACACTCTGTTCTTTTGTTTCCCTTTCAGCACTCCAAAAAGGCTCAAGAGACAGAACGGAAGTGCCTCTTTCAAACAAATCCAGCCTGAAGGATTTCTGATACAGATCCTTCCCGTACGAAAGGACGCTCCATGAAAAAACAGGAGCGTCATTATCCACTACCTTGAACAAACTACCATCTACATACAGTTTGTCTATCTCCAGCATTTTGCACCTCACCTTAGTTTCTGTCCAGGCTGCTCTCGTAGGCCTTGACCTCGTCAAGCCACGTGCTTCCCACATATGTTCCTGTGGTGTGGCATACGTAATCCCAGACCGCATTGAACGGAAGGTTCTTGAATTCTTCCATGAGTGCAAGCCTTGATGTGAAATCTCCGTTTGCTTCGGCTTCTTCAATCAGGTGGGTAGGCTCAAGCAGTGCCTTCAGTATGGATTTGCCAGCTGAACGCAGACCGATTACCCATGCAGCAACCCTGTTGATGCTCGCATCAAAGAAGTCAAGACCGATAGCCACCTTGTCGAAGAAATCTCCGCGTTTTATCTCCAGCATCAAAGCGTCAAGCTCGTCACTTTGGATGAGCACGTGGTCTGAATCCCATCTTACTCCACGGCTGACATGGAGAAGAACGTCGTTAACAAAAGGTGCAACGGCGGTTATCTTGTCTACGGCAGTTTCCGTTGGATGATAATGGCCCGTATCAAGGCATACACCAACACCGTTCTTTACCGCATATGCAAGGTAAAATTCATGGGATCCGACAGTAAAGCTTTCAATACCTATGCCAAACAGTTTTCCTTCCAGCACGTCTCTTACATATTTTCTATCAAGTTTCTTCTCAAAAATTCTATCCAGTGATTCAATCAGGTTCTGACGATATATCAGACGGTTTGCAGGAATATCCTTAAGACCATCCGGCACCCAGATGTTGTGGTAGCAGGGTGTACCCAGCCTCTTGCCTATCTCATATGAAATCTCTCTTCCTCCAATACCTGCCTTTACCCAGTAATCCCTTACATCCTTCCTTCTGGAAGCAAGAGAGAAACCGTCCACCATCATCGGATGGGTAAAGAAAGACACATTGAAATCAAGACCATAGTCCTTTTCCTTTGCCCATTCAATCCATCTACCAAAGTCGTCAGCAGTAAGTTCATTTCTGGGAGTGGGTTTCTTTGGTTCTGCATAGATGCTGTGCAGATTAACCCTGTGTTTTGCAGGAGACATGGAAAACGCCTTCTCTATATCCGCTCTAAGTTCGTCTCCGTTTCTTGCAGCACCCGGATAACTTCCTGTTACAACATTCTGGCTTTCCACATCGCCCAAATCTTCAAATCCCTTAACATCATCACCCTGCCAGCAATGCAGTGAAATGGGGACTGTCTTAAACTTTTCAATCACCTTGTCCACATCAACACCAAAATCCTTGTAAACCGCTTTCGCATAATCGTAATTTCTTAAGATTACGTCTTCCTTGTTTCTGTACATAAAGAACCCTCCTAAAATATCAATGTTGTGATTATTATATCACATAACGGGAATTAAACACACATGCTTGCAATTAATCTTCCCAAAGTGCTATACTTTTGGCATCAAACAGAAGGAGCAGAATACATGGATATCATATATTACGACATAAAAGACGAGCCCTTTGACATATATGGTTTGTACAACCCAAAAGAGGAAGATGTTTTCAAGAGAATGCCTGATGATGTGGCAAAAGCCACAAACAAGGATGTGGAATTCCACGCAAGAGAAACAGCCGGCGGAAGAATCCGGTTTGCAACCGACTCGCCGTATGTTGCCATAAAGGCTGAGATGCCGTATGTGGCCAATTTTCCGCACATGCCTTTAACCGGTACATCGGGTTTTGACCTTTATGTTCATGAAGATGGAAAAGACGTATACAAAGGAACCTTCATGCCTCCTTCCGACATGAAAAACGGGTATGAATCAGTCATACATTTCAGTGACAGGAAAACACGGAACATAACCATACACTTTCCTTTATACAATCATGTGAACAAGGTTTTTGCAGGGCTTCAAAAGGGCTCTTTTCTTGGCAGCGGCCTTGGGTACAAATATGAAAAACCTATTGTATATTACGGTTCCTCCATCACACAAGGAGGATGCGCTTCCCGTCCAGGCAATTGTTATACTAATATTATTTCAGCAGCTCTTGACTGTGATCATATAAATTTGGGGTTCTCAGGCTCTGCAAAAGCAGAGGACCCAATAGCAGAATACATTGCCTCTCTTGATTTTGCCATCTTTGTATATGATTACGACCACAACGCTCCTACCTGCAAGTACCTTGAGGAAACCCATGAAAGGATGTTTCTGAAAGTACGGGAAAAACACCCCGACAAACCGATCATACTGATGTCAAGACCGGATTTTGACGCCTCTAAAGAGGAGAACATTTTGCGCAGGGATATAATACGAAAGACTTACACAAATGCATTGGCAAGAGGAGATAATAACACCTACTTTATAGACGGAGAAAAGCTCTTCATGGAAAAATACCGGGACGCATGCACAGTGGACAACTGCCATCCCAACGATGCCGGATTTGTGCGCATGGCTGAAGTTGTATCTTCTGTTATTGAAACGCTTTTACATAAGTTTTAGCTTTTTAATTACAAAGTTTCGCTTGAACAGGTATTTGCTTTCAAGCTCGTGCCTTAGTATGCTGAACAGCATGTAGTGGTTCTTTATGTTCGTCTCCTTTGAAAGGATGTCGTAAAACTCAATATACAGCTCGTATGCACTTATTTCTTCCTGGGTCATTCTTTTCAAATGTTCATCTATTGTGTCAACCACGAACCCAGGACACAGGATATAATCCTTGTGGATGTATACACCCCGGTAGCTGTGAATTCCCACCTTGGCCACTGCATTTGCAAGAACTCTTTTGTTCTTTGGCAGATTGTTCTCTCCATAAAGCTCCTTTGCCTTTTCATAGAATTCATCAAGCTCCCGACTTGAGTTTATCCTGATGCCTTCAGGATAATATTTTTTGAGAATATAGCCAAAGGCGGACAAGTTTGACAGTTTGCCGATGTGATAGATATTGCCGGTCTTTTGGTACCTGTTGGATACCATTCTTTCAATCATTTCTTTTGACAGGCCCGATTTGGCTGCCTCATCAGCAATTACTCCATTAAGCTCCTCTTCTTCTATTTCCCTAGGAAACTCCTCCTTTATTCAGTGCAAAAGCTGCACGCTTTCCATATCAAGACAATATACATCAAAGGCGTTGTCATGATTTATAGCGTCTTTGTTAATCTTCTTAAGGTAGTGAAGCACGATATCCTTGTACTTGCCAAGATATTTACCAAGGGTTTTATCCTCTACAATGCCGCGTCCACCATTTAAGGCCGCAATCATTTTTACGAAATTGTGCCTGGATAGAAGAGCTCTCAAGTTCTTCATCAAAGCCTTCTCCAGGGTATATATTTTGGTCGATTCCACTTCTGCTTTTTCACAAATGGTTTTCAAAGGTTTTTCCTTGACCCTCATACCTATTATCTTTCCTGATGTTTCTTCATTTAGAAAAACATCAAGATAGGATGAACATATTTCTTTCATGTCAAAACACAGCCAGATAACAAATTTTGCAAGTTCATTCAAATGTCCATCATCAAGATTTTCCTTGTTTACGATGTCAATTACCCGATCCTTCCTGTTGAAAATATCCTTTAGAATACGTTTGTGCTCAGCATCACCTGTATAGGCCTCTATGAAAGGATATATTTGAAGGTAGTGTCTGTCCTTTTGTATTTTGTCAAAATTCTCAAGGAGCTCTTTTTTGCGATCCTCAATGCTTGCAATACTTTCCGTGTGGTGGCTTAACACATTCATTATGGGAATAACCTTGTCCGGATTAACGTATGCTTCCTTGCTGATTTCATATCCTGCCATCAAAGCGGCATCCTTGTATTTCTCAAGAGCGGCCTTTTCCCTTCCAGGCATCCTGCCTGTTCTCTTTCTGACCAAAACTTTTCTGTCATCTTGAATAATTTCGTCCAAAGTTTCCCTGATTATCTCAATGCTGCGCCTGCCAATATTCTTAATACCGCACAGCTCATTTTCAGTCAGGTTGAGCAAGTCGCAGACGGTATGCACGCCTTCCTTCATTAGACTGTTGATTGCTCCAATGGACAATCCAATGTTTATTAAACTGATATCCACATAGTCCAAAGGATTTACACCATACTCCTCCGCCAGCTTAACATCTTTCATATCTGTATTTGAACACGACTTTTTCGTATCCATATGTCACCTGCTTCCCGGATACTTGAATATTATTAATATTATATTTAACACTGGATGTCAATCCAAGACATCCAGTGCTTGTTTCACTTTCAGATCAAGACGCTCACTCTTTACCCATTCCCTAACTTCCTTGCTGCTCTTGAAGGGCTGCTTTTCATGGCGTCTTTTTATAACGAATTCCAGGAACTCGGAATACGACATATCGCTGAATTCCTTTTTGACAAATATGGTGTTCATGCTGCCAAGACTTGATGTCAGGACATCCACCATTCCAATCTTGTCGGTAAAATATTTTTCCGTAACACTTCTTAACAGGTACGGATTCCAATGATAACCAATGTCAGGAAAACCTTTGAAGTTTTCAATAGCCCTGCCTGCAATGTATCCTTTTTCAGCTATAAGGGACTGGAGCCTGCCAAGTATTGTTCTCTTAACCTTCTCAGTCATTACCTCTTCCTTGACTCTGCCCATGAAGTCTTTTGATACCTGCAGAAATTCGTCATTAAGCTGAATCAGTATGCTTCTTAAGGATAGATAAATTATGTGGTTCTGATTGAAAATGTCCACAATTTCATCTATGCTGATGACATCATAATCTGCAAGAATCCTCCTTGCCACATCCAGGTTGTTGGCGTCCACAGTACCGGGTTTTGCAATAAATGGTCTTGAGAACTTGAACTCTTTTCCAAACATGTATCTCAGGACATCGAACAGCTCACTGTGGGAGTTTATGTCATTCCTTGCAAGGAAGTCTTGGTAATTGTTCTTGAGAATCACATGAATCTTTCTTGCCGAGACAGGTATCTTCTCCGTATGCTCAACAAGAAGGTTTCTCATCTTTTCATAATCCTCATCGCAAATGTCCAGCGAGGATGCATGTACGTATACACCATCATCCTTGGCTATTATGTTTCCATTCTTTTTAATGTTTGTTGAAAACACTATATCCTTCATACCCAGGAACTCATCACAAATCTCCTGCTTTGTAACCCGGCCTTTTGAAAGGACAAATCTCTCTATTTCCTTGTCTATGGTCCAGCCTTCCTTTTTGGAAACGTAGTCTTTTCCCATTATGTAGCTCTTTTCAAGCTCAGGCTTGAGAAGCCCCTGCAGGTTGAATCTGTTGTTTATGTTGTACTCCTTCAGCTCCTCCTTGAAATAGTTGAAGAGTTCCGCGTAGGAAACAATTATCTTGCGGCTTTCGTCTATGTACTTCTTGATCTTTTCTACCAGTTCCTCACCTATGTACACATAGGAC
>JAAYLF010000206.1 GCA_012522035.1 Clostridiaceae bacterium | reverse complement strand
GTATGTGAGGCTGCTGAAAGAGTATGCTGGCAAGGTAAGCAAGTAGAACGCGGAACGATTGTTCCGTGTTTTACTTTATGCAGGATTTTTGGTAAAATAAAGGTTGTTTATTTTTTTAACAGGTGATTTTAGTGGGAAAATTCTTTGTACTACCAGATCAGATAAAAGAGAATAGGGTTGAGATTACAGGCAGTGATGTGAATCATATTGTCAATGTTTTGAGGCATTCAACAGGAGATAGGATTCAGGTTTGTTCTAAAGGGTATTTGTATGATTGCACGATCGATGAAATATCAAAAGACAGGATTCTTGCAGTTATCAATGAAAGAACCCGTATGAATACAGAGCTGGATGTGGATGTGGTTCTTTATCAGGGACTTCCCAAAGGGGACAAGATGGATCTAATCATTCAAAAGAATGTGGAACTTGGTGTTTCCATGGTTGTTCCTGTTATCATGGAAAGAACTATTGTCAGAATTGAGGGAAAGGATGTAAGGAAGAGGGTGGAGAGGTGGAACAGAATTGCCCTGGAGGCTGCCAAACAGTGCGGCAGGGCAAAGGTTCCTGAGGTTTTGCCGCCGGTTTCCTTCAAGGAGTTTTTGAAGCATTCAAAAGGCAGGATAAAAATTATGCCTTATGAGAATGAGGATGAGTTTCATTTGAAAAAGCTTCTTGGCAGTGTTGAAAAAGAAATGAAACTGAGTTTTGACGTAATTATCGGGCCTGAAGGCGGCATTTCAAGCCAGGAGGCTGAAGAAGCGGCAACAATAGGCTTTGTGCCGGTTTCTTTAGGCAAGAGGATACTCAGAACGGAAACTGCTTCCTTGTATGTGACAAGCTGCATTGCATACGAGTTTGAATGCTAACTATTGTTTTTATTTGACATTGTGGTATAATACTACAGATACAACTTTTTTGTTGTGTCATCCTTGTGTTATGATATTTGGGGGTATATATGTTAAGAAGCATGACAGGTTTTGGCAGGGGAGAATATACTGATGGTGAGAGGCGTTTTATTGTAGAAATTAAAACGGTAAACCACAGGTATATCGATATCAATGTGAGAATGCCAAGAGAGCTCATTTCCCTTGAGGAAAGAATTCACAAACTGGTTAAAAAACATATCGCCAGAGGAAAAGTTGATATATTCATTACTTCATATAATATCAGAACACAGCAAAATACCGTTGTCCTTAATGAGGATTTGATAGTTTCACTGCTTGAATCCATGAAGGCACTATCTGACAAGTTCGACCTTGCAAATGATGTTACCACCTCTACAATTTTACAGTTTCCTGAAAGCTACACTATAGTTTACGATGAAGTTGATACGGATGAAATATGGGAGTTTTTGAGTGTGGCTTGTGAGCAGGCGCTATTGAATGTTGTTGAAATGAGGGAAAAAGAAGGCAGTGCAATATCTGAAAACCTATTGGACATACTTGACAACATGGAGAAATGTTTTGCTGTAATCAAAGAGAAAAGCCCCCAGGTGTCAATTGAATACAAGAAGAAGCTGGAACAGAGGCTTGGTGAGCTTTTAACGCAACCTGTGGAAATGAAGGATGAAAGAATAGCCATGGAAGTTGCATTGTTTGCAGACAAATGCAGCATTGACGAAGAGATTGCAAGGCTTGACAGCCATATAAAGCAGGGAAGAAGCATTCTTTCAAATGGTGGGGTTGCGGGAAGAACCTTGGATTTCCTGGTTCAGGAGATGAACCGCGAAGTGAATACGATTGGATCAAAGACCAACAGTATCGAAATAACCGAGAATGTTATTGCTTTAAAAAGCGAGATAGAAAAATTCAGGGAACAGATTCAAAACATTGAGTAGAGGCATGGAGGTTGACATGAAGCTTGTGAACATTGGGTATGGGAACATGGTTCTTGCAAACAGGATAGTTGCTGTGGTAAGTCCTGACTCCGCACCCGTTAAAAGAATAGTGCAGGAGGGAAAAGAAAGGTCCATGTGTGTTGATGCCACAAATGGAAGACGCACCAGGGCTGTTATCATTACCGACAGCGACCATATCATATTGTGTGCTGTACAACCTGAAACCATAGCAGCCAGAATAAACAACGAAGGCGAGTGCGAAGAAGACAAGGAGGTTATTCCTGAATGATTATCGTCATATCCGGACCTTCCGGGGTGGGGAAAGGTTCGATATTAAGCAGGCTTTTGGAGGAGGACAAGAGTATAGGATACTCTGTGTCAGTAACAACCAGAGCCAAAAGACCTTTTGAAGTCGAAGGCAAAAGCTATTACTTCCTTAGTGAGGAAGAATTCGATAGGATGCTGGCCAACAATGAGATTCTTGAATGGGATGTCTATTGTGGTCACAAGTATGGAACTCCGCTTTTTGCCTTGGAGAATCACCTGAAGGAAGGAAAGGATATCGCACTGGATATTACACTGCCAGGCGCGCAAGCTATAAAAAAGCATTTTAAAGAAGAAGCAGTAACCGTGTTTTTGCTGCCGCCTTCCTTTCAGGATCTTGAGTTCAGAATACGGAACCGGGAGTCTGAAACCGAGGAGCAGATAAGGGCAAGGCTGAAAGCGGCAAGACACGAACTCATGCAGTTTGGCATGTGCGATTACGTGATAGTCAACGACAAGATAGAGAATGCAGTTTGTGATTTAAGGAAAATAATTCATGCAGAAAGACGCAGAAGCTTTAGAAATAAGGGGATATTACAGAAATATGATCTTGTTTAGGGAAAGGGTGAAGTAGTTATGATGATTGATCCTCCAATTGCTGATTTGTTGGAAAAGGCAGGAGATAGATATACGCTGGTAGTGATGGTCTCTAAAAGAGCAAGACAAATAACTGCTGGTTCACAAAGCAGGCTTGACAGGGACAAGAGCAGAAAAGACAGCGACAAGGATGAAAACAGAAAGAGTTTGACAACTGCCATATATGAAGTGCTTGAAGGCAAGGTCAAATATGTTAGAAAAAAAGAAGGCATTAAGTAGGAGGAAATTTGATGAAGTCAATGGAGAAGATCGTTGCTCTTTGTAAAACCAGAGGCTTTATATACCCAGGCTCGGATATTTACGGTGGTCTTGCCAACAGCTGGGACTACGGCCCTCTGGGTGTGGAGCTGAAGAACAACGTAAAGAAAGCCTGGTGGAAAAAGTTTGTCCAGGAAAGCAAGTACAATGTAGGTGTTGATTGTGCCATTCTGATGAATACCAGAGTGTGGGAGGCATCTGGCCATGTAGCAGGATTTAACGACCCGCTTATTGACTGCAAAAACTGCAAGGCAAGAGGCAGGGCAGACAAGATTGTTGAAGACTGGGCTTTGAAACAGGGTTTGGAAGTAAATGTGGATGGCTGGGGAGATGAACAGCTTGCCCAATACATCAAGGACAATGATGTAAGGTGTCCTCAGTGCGGCTCTGCAGACCTTACGAATATCAGAAAGTTCAACATGATGTTCAAAACATATCAGGGTGTTACTGAAGATTCCCAGGCAGAGATATATTTGAGGCCGGAGACAGCACAGGGAATATTCGTAAATTTCAAGAACATACAGAGAACCACCAGAAGGAAGATTCCTTTTGGAGTTGCCCAGATAGGAAAGGCATTCAGAAATGAAATAACTCCTGGAAACTTTACCTTCAGAACAAGAGAGTTTGAGCAGATGGAACTGGAGTTCTTCTGCAAGCCTGGAACCGATCTGGAGTGGTTCGAGTACTGGAGGTCCTACTGCCACAAGTGGCTTTTGGATTTGGGTATTGCTGATGAAAACCTCAGGCTCAGGGACCACAGCCCCGAGGAGCTGGCTTTCTACAGCAAGGTCACAACGGATTTTGAATACAAATTCCCCTTTGGATGGGGAGAGTTGTGGGGCATAGCCGACAGAACGGACTACGACCTCAAGCAGCATATGGAGTATTCAAAGGAAGATTTATCATATTTTGATCCTGAAACAAATGAAAAGTACATTCCATATTGTGTTGAGCCCTCCCTTGGTGCTGACAGGGTAACTCTTGCATTCCTTTGCGAAGCGTATGAAGAGGAAGAACTGCCTGATGGCGATGTAAGGACTGTGCTTAGATTCCATCCATACCTTGCGCCTGTCAAGATTGCAGTACTGCCTCTTTCAAAGAAGCTTTCAGATGAAGCTTACCAGGTTTATGAAATGCTTATCAGGAAGTACTACTGTGAATTTGATGAAACAGGCAGCATAGGCAAGAGGTACAGAAGGCAGGATGAAATTGGTACGCCATATTGTGTCACCTTTGACTTTGATTCCCGTGAAGACAACAAGGTGACAATCAGGGACAGAGACACAATGGAGCAGGTAAGAGTTGCAATGGATGAACTTATTCCATGGTTTGAAGACAAGTTTGATTTTTGACAAGCCAGTATCAATTATTCATTGATTATATAGATGCTAAAACTAAAATATTATATGGAGGTAATGTATGAAATACGTATATTTGTTTACTGAAGGCAATGCTGGTATGAGAAACTTGCTTGGCGGCAAAGGTGCTAACCTTGCTGAAATGATATCTCTCGGATTGCCGGTTCCAAATGGTTTTACAATTACTACTGAAGCATGTACAAGATATTATGCTGACGGTGAAACCATAGCTCCGGAGATTATTGACGAGATATACGCATCATTGGCCAAGACGGAAGAAATTGTTGGCAAGAAGTTTGGCGATCCCAGCAATCCTTTCCTTGTTTCAGTGCGTTCCGGTGCAAGAGCATCAATGCCAGGCATGATGGATACAATTTTGAATCTGGGACTCAACGACGAAGTTGTTGAGGGTCTTGCAAAGCTGACAGGCAATGAAAGATTTGCTTATGACAGCTACAGAAGATTCATCCAGATGTTCTCAGACGTTGTTATGGGAATAGAGAAGACCAAGTTTAACAGGATTCTTGAAGGTACAAAGGAAGCTAAAGGTGTTGTGCTTGACACAGATCTTGACGCTGAAGACCTCAAGGGTATCGTCAAGAAGTACAAGGAGCTCTACAAGGAAGAAATGGGTGAGGAATTCCCACAGGATCCAAAGACCCAGCTCATCAAGGCTGTTGAAGCTGTTTTCAAATCCTGGAACAACGAAAGAGCCATCTACTACAGAAGAATGCATGACATTCCAAGCGAATGGGGTACTGCAGTAAACGTTCAGGAAATGGTATATGGCAACATGGGCAACGATTCCGGTACTGGTGTTGCATTTACAAGGAACCCATCCACTGGTGAAAACGAGCTTTACGGCGAGTTCCTTATGAATGCCCAGGGTGAGGACGTAGTTGCTGGTATCAGAACTCCCGAACCCATATCCCACTTGAAGGATGTTAATCCTGATGTGTACAAGCAGTTCTTGGACATTGCCGAGAAGCTTGAGAAGCATTACAAGGATATGCAGGACCTCGAGTTTACTATAGAGAGAGGAAAACTGTTCATTCTGCAGACTAGAAACGGCAAGAGAACCGCTCCGGCAGCTTTGAAGATTGCGGTTGACCTGGTTAACGAAGGTCTCATCACAAAAGAAGAGGCTGTTATGCAGGTTGATCCTAAACAGCTCGACGCACTTTTGCACCCAACCTTTGATCCGGATGCATTGAAGAAGGCATCTCCAATTGCAAAGGGTCTTCCTGCTTCACCAGGTGCTGCTACAGGTAGAATCTACTTCACAGCTGAAGATGCAAAGGTAGCCTTTGACAATGGCGTTGAGAAGGTTATCCTTGTAAGACTTGAAACTTCACCTGAGGATATTGAGGGTATGAACATTTCCCAGGGTATCCTTACTGGAAGAGGCGGAATGACCAGCCATGCTGCGGTTGTTGCAAGAGGCATGGGAAGATGCTGCGTTGCAGGATGCTCCGAAATCACCATTAATGAAGAAGAAAAGCTCTTCACTGACAAGAATGGCAATGTATACAAGGAAGGCGACTGGATCTCCCTTGACGGTTCTACCGGTTATGTATACTCCGGACAGATAGCAACCAAGAACCCAGAGCTTACTGGAGACTTAGCAACCCTTATGTCCTGGGCTGACGAGTTCAGAATCCTTGGAGTGCGCACCAATGCGGATTCACCAAAGGATGCTGAAGTTGCAAGAAGCTTTGGAGCAGAGGGTATCGGACTTTGCCGTACAGAGCACATGTTCTTCGAGGAAGGCAGAATCTTTGCATTCAGAAG
>JAAYLF010000205.1 GCA_012522035.1 Clostridiaceae bacterium | reverse complement strand
TCTCCATTTTATTAGAACCACCAGTTCTTTTTTAGGTGACAATATGTCATAAAGAAAGAAATCCTGTAATATTTTGCTCTGTCATCTATTCTCAAGAACCCAGTCAATGCATTCCATGTATACTGCGGCCGCATTAGAACCATAGCCACCATTGTCTTTCAGCGACCTGAGAAGATTGTCTCTTGCCTTGACAAGCTCCTCATCATCTGCTTTGATTTTGTCCAAGTAAGCCTTGTTGACATCATCCCTCGGAGGCAGAACACTTCCAAGGTATTTGAACACATTGAAATTCTTTGGCGTATTGATTCCAAGAATAAGCCTTGTCATCATCTTTCCATAATCATTGTCATAATCGCACACGGTGTGATTCCAGAGCCTGTCAGCATACAGAGTTATGGAAGATGGCAAAGTATACCTAAAGTGGGGATGCTCTTCCCATGCACAAAACTCTCCACCCATAATCTGGGAGGCATACTTTTTATCAAACTCAGGAGATGAAAGAGGCGTCCATAACCTGATTGTTTCCTCCTTGGCATAGTACTCAAAGTCGACATACGTTTCCGGGTAATATGAATTTATAACTGTAAAACCTTCTTCCAGGAAACGCTCCAAAGAGCATCCTTCTACGGGACCTCTTCCAGGTATTGCAATTCTCCAGAAGTGAATAATAATGTCTCTTGGCAGATCAACAGGAACCGAAATATCTATCTGGTCGTTGAACATAATCATCTGCTTGCCATGACTCTTAACCGAAGCATATATCCTCTCTATCATGTAATAGAAGATATCCCTTTCAGAGTCAAGATCCTCCTTTTGCCGCAATGAGGCGCATCTCGAGCAGCCCATCCATGCAGGTTGCCATGATGTATCGTCGCCAAAGTCCAGCTCGTCAGCACCAATATGAATATATTTTCCTGGGAACAATTCCGCAGTTTCCTTGATGATGTTGTCAAGAACCGTATATGTCATCTCATTACCAGCACACAAAACCCATATGTTCGGTATGTCACCATTGCACCTCAATCCAGGCATGGCTTCCAGGATTGCCTGGGCATGAGCAGGCATCTCAATGCCCGGTACTATCTCAATACCCAACTTCTTGGCAAATGCAACAAGGTCCCTAATCTCATCCTTTGTGTACTGCCTGTTATCCTTTCCAAAGCCTTTTATCATGGGATAACTGTCGTACCTTATGGAAGAGCCCATGTAATCAAAGAAGTGAAAATTCATGTAGTTCATCTTTGCAAGAGCCATTCGAACAAGATCTTCCTTTATTTCGTCAATATCTTTCCAGGCTCTTCCCGAGCTCTCAAGAAGGCCTGATCTGTACATGCTGTCAGGATAATCCTTGATTGTACATACAGGCACTTTGTATGAGTCCTTGTCTTTTTCAGCCAAAAGCGCAATGGTGGAAGATGCATTTCTTGCACCCAAATAATCTTTGTATACAATCTGTATGCCCTTTTCACCGACATGAAGTTCATAGTATTCTTCCTTGTCAGAAACACTGGCATCATACTTGAAATATATGTCCGCATTGCTTGTATCAACTCTTGTCAATTCCAGTTCCGGCAGAAAAATCTCAAGCGAACTTATGCCTACATCCGCCATGTTCTTGTCAAGATAGTACGTAACCTTCTTGCCAAGAGTAAAGTATTTGTCAGACATATATTGCTCTTTGACTCTTGGCAATATGGTAGAATCAATCTTCTTCATATTAGTTTTCTCCTCCTTTTTGGTACAACCACCAATAATCATAACAGCTACAATCAAAAGAATTGCTATACGTTTCATGTAAACCTCACTGTTTCCTTTTTCTGTCCTTTACTGTCACAATTACAACAAGAACAACTAGAACGATTGCAACAACACACAACCCAACGACCACCTTGCTGATACCTTTTTCCTCTTTAGGTTCATCTGTTTCAGAAGGAGTTGGCGTACTGGTTGCTTCTACAGTTTTTGTAGCCTCTGTGGTAGCTTCAGGTGTGTTGGTGGAAAAGGGTGTCTCCTCCGGCACATCAGGACAATATATCTCAATATTTGTTACTTCATAATGACAGTCAGAGGATTCAAAGCCCAGATTGAACTCATAGCCTTCTTCAAAAGCATCAAGTTCCTCAGGAAGATCTTCCTCCAAACACACATTGTCATTTAGCTTAAGTATAAAATGCTGTCCTTCCCTGATCACCTCAAAATCGATTTCCATCCCTTCGTTAATAGCCCCGAAATATCCAATTAAATCATTCAAGTTGTTGTTTTTAAACTCGACCCTTACATCCCATTCCTTGGTCAAAACAAGTTTTGATGTTTCCATGGATGAATTGGCCCCAATTATTATTCTTACACCATTCCAAGGTTGAGAACCCATCTCTACAATCCTTATCCGGCCTTTGAATGTATAGTTTTTTGTAAGGCCAGGAACAGAGATGTATGTAGAATCCGTTTCAACCCTACCGTTTGTAAGGACTCCGTCTTCAAAATAACCGGAACCCAAGAGATTTTCATCCCTCTCAACAAACAGATTCCTCTCATTTGCCATTACCACAATACTCAAACAGATAATTAATAATACGAGCAAAAACATTCTTTTCATAAAAGCACCTCATTTCTTCCTGCTTCTATTGAATAAAAATCCCAAAGAAAAGGCAGCTACCAAAACAGCAATGCCACCCAATGCAATTTCAAGCACATTAAACGTTTTTAAAGTTTTCTGTGTTTCATCCATATTCAAATATGTAAAATTAAGACGACCTATTGGTGCTGACGAGCCTGATACATAATAGTCCATAATATCGTCAGGTTTTTCAATGCTGTCAGCCACTTTGAACTCAATTTCAATCTTATCCTTGCTGACTCCTATCAAGGCAAGAGGTATCTCCATTTGCATGATATTATCCTTGACAGAGTATTTTACCTTGCCTACTTCTTCAAACTCAAAAGAATCATCTTTTGCCACCTTCTCAAGGATTGTCAGTTTGTCAGACTCCGTCTTTCTGTTGACAATGTAATGATATCCTTCCCAGGACTTTTCCTTTGAACCTCTAACAGATAATAAAAGATAAATGTTTTCTTCCTTGTCATGGTCAACAATTGGTCCTTCGGTTCTTATGTAGAAATAGAGGTTTGAGTCATCGTTTGTAACTTTTATTTCCTTTATAAAGTTATCAGCCTTGTCCTGGGTGTAGTGAAGACTTGGGCTTGCTCCTTTGTAGTCTCTTGGTGAGTTTTCAATGGCAGCATTTAAATAGATGTTGCTTGTATTGGTTATCGCATCCCACGCGGAAGCCTCTCCGTAAACATCCATCTTCATGGTTTGCGGTTTTGAATAACTCTCATCCAATGGTATTCCCTTGTACTTCCTTATGTTTCTAACAAGCTGCATATAGTAGTTGTCGCCGTATCCCTGGCTTGTGTAGTCATTCGTATCGGAGGAATAACCTTTTGCCTTTGTCATTTCAATATCCCTTGACCACTCCGTATTGAAAGTGTCAATCCATCCATAAATATTGCTCTTTTGGGCAATCCATTCGTTCCATCCAGTAACAAACACCATCTCAGGATCAACCTCAAGGGCATAAGACCACTGTTCCTCAAAGTTCCTGCCTTCCAAAATGTGCTTTACAACACCGCTTTCAGGAGTTTCCTTTGAGTATCCCCTTCCATAGTAACCCTCTTCATGTCCATATCCCTTGGTTATGCCGAAACTGCAAGGCCCGGAAAACTGGCAGACTGAAACATTAACAAGGTTTGTATACAGATGCTGTGGTTTTGCAAGATCCATATATGGGAAGCCATTTTCCTTGGTGGGCTCCAAAGGCCATTGTGCCTCCCTGATATGGAAGAATTTTCTTATATCATCCGGGATGTCCTTTATCTTGTCCGCATTCGCTATAATCAAAGGCTTGTCATATGGACCATAGAACCAAAGTTCTTTGTATAAGTCCCTTTTATACAAATACTGATACACATGTTTTACCGCCTCATCACTTCTGGTATTTGTAAAAAAGACAATTTGAGGAACCTTGTATCCTTCAAGCCTGTATTTGTCAAGGATTTCAAGCACGCTGAACCATACCTTGTCGTAATATATTCCATTGGTTATATCAAATACAAGGAAATCAATCTGGGCATATATGAACAACTCTATATGCTTTCTTATAACCCAAGGGTCTTCCGAGTTGTAGTAGCCAAACAGCGGCTCGTTGAAAAAATACACATCATCATTTGGAAACTTGTCACTGTTAATGTCCACAAGTTCGTCAATAGAATGGGTTCTTAGAATGCTTGTGATGTCGTAAACTTCCTTTTGATTCTGCTGTCCCAGCCATAAAAAGTAGAATAGTCCAACGTACCTGTCTTCACGAATACCTTTAACATCAGGCACAGTTCTGCCCAAGGCATCCGTGCCTGAAACCTTGATTATCCTGTCCATGTCACTTGCTATACTTCTTCCACCCGTACTTAATAATATGCATGCAGAAAGCACTGCAGTAAGGAATAAAGTTAAAATTCTTTTCATTCTATCAACCTCTTTTCCACTTGCCAAACCCATTATATCTTCCACTCCTCACAAAAAACAGGCAATATTATGTCATATGCCATGGTTTTCTGTAATAATTTATCATTCAATCAAGTTGTGCAGTCCTGCCACTAATGATATAATAAAAATACAAATTGCAGGAAGTGAAATATATGATACTGAACAAAGAGCTGGAAAAACATTATCTTCCCTATACGGAAAGTGAAAAGCTGTTCAAGACCTTCTATGAACTTGTAAAGAGCAACAAACCCACCGACACATTTTTGGATTCCATAGATAATATTGACATAAGATCCTTTATGCAGAATGTGGTTGAAACAGGCAACTACCACTTCAGCAAGAAGTGCGATCTGTTTTTCATATACAAGGAAGACATAACGGTTTCAAAACACATAAGATATTACCCGTATTTCATGCACAAACACCATTTTTACGAGATAATCTACCAGCTTGCAGGCAGCAGCCGCCATATAATCAACAACATGGATATAAGTATGGAGGAAGGCAACCTTTTAATCATACCCCCAAGCTCCTTTCATGCAGCAGGAGTGCTGGACGACAGCATAATCGTAAATATTATAGTAAAGCCAAATTCTCTTGACATGCTTCTTTCCGATTTGCTCCCAGAAAACAACATATTCGAAACCTTTTTCAGTCAGTCAGGGATATTTCACTCCGATATAAATTACATATACTTCCCTTCAACGGAAGACAAAAAGCTGCAGGAACTTGTCGAAGAAATTGTCTTGGAAGATATAAATAAAAAGGATTTGTCTGCTTCACATAAGAAACTACTAGTAATGCATGTACTTTGCCACCTGCTAAGACATTATGCGGATAAATTGGAAGTATCCAAAAATTCAAATCGTTATCCTACAGAAGTTAAAAGCATATGCCAGTACCTTCATGTAAATTACAGGAATGCCTCTCTTACTGATGTGGCAAAGGAATTTGGATACTCACCTACATACCTGAGCAAACTGATACGCTCCTCTACAGGCAAGACTTTTAGTGAAATTGTATGTGGCGAAAAACTCATGGCCGCATGCAAACTGCTGGCAACCACATCCATGAAAATAACCGATATTGCGGAACATGTTGGTTACTCCAGCCCTGAATACTTCAACAAGGTGTTTAAGATGAACATGGGAGTTTCACCCTCCCAATACAGAAAGGAATACGACACATATCCTGCCAAACTGTACAAACATCATTACCATATTCACAACGAGGTGTGACAATGATAAGAAACGATGCCTTAAAAAAATACATAGAACCTTTTTCGAACATAGAGAAGATATACAAGAATTTGTACATGCTTGGCCTGCAGAACAAGCCCATTGATGAATACCTTAACTCCCTTGCGGAAAAAGGATATCCAATCAAGGAATTATACATACGCAACGTGGACCCAAACCGCAACTACGACCAGATAGACTGCCTTTTCTACCCTTATGAAAACGACATTGCAATGGCTCGCCTCATAAGGTATCATCCACCTTTTTTGCACAGCCACCAGTTTTATGAGCTGATATATCAGATTGAAGGCACAAGCAAGCATATAATAAACAACAAGACAGTGAATCTCAAGGAAGGCGACATATGCATAATACCACCAGGTCCAATACATTCCGTAGAGATTTTTGATGACAGCATAATTATCAATCTTCTTCTGAAGGTAAATGCCCTTGATGATGTCATAACCACCCTGTTGCCTCAGAAGAGCATAATTACACGCTTTTTTACGCTGTCCTGCGAATATAAATACACCTACAACTATCTGCTGTTCCATACGGACGATGATGAGCAGGTTCAAAACATGCTTGAAAACATATTCCTGGAATGTATTGAATTTCACGAAGAGGACGACTATAGTCTTTCTTTGAGAAAATCAATGCTTGTTGCAGTTTTCAACTATCTTCTGAGAAACCATTCAAATGACATGGAAGTTGAAAAAAGCGAAATGTCCATGGGCTTTGTATTCTATCAGATTTATGATTACCTGCAAAAGAACTATCAAACAGCCAACCTTAAGGACGCTGCAAAACACTTCAACTACTCACCAGAGTATTTCAGTAAAATTATACATAAGAACATTGGAAAAACCTTTAACGAAATCCTTATAGACATGAGACTTTCCGCTGCATGCAGATTGCTCATTGCCACAGACATGCCCATCAGGGATATTGCTTTCGAAGTTGGATACAAAAACCCGGAACACTTCACAAGCGTGTTTAAAAAACACATAGGCACAACACCGTCAAGCTACAGAAATAGAAAGTACTTTGACTCAAACATCTTTGTATTCAACGACAGCTATTGCTATAGAAAGCCGGATTAACAAATAGAAAAACCGAATAAAGTATGACAGCATGGAAAAAAGGTTTAACTTGCAGATATGGTGATTTCTTGATCTTCAGGATATTGAAAAAGGAAATAACAACCTTAAAGACCGATATAAAAGGCCTTGGGAGGCCAAGGTTGCAGGTATTGATGAAGATTGCGTCTCTGCCGCAGATATAAATAAAGCCATAATATGCGGACATGTATGATACCGGAGATAGACAGAAATAATATTCGGAAGTATATTCAACGTAAGTTTTCTCATTTTTAAAAAAAGTGTCTCCGACACATCAGCTCCCCTAGCCCCTCAATCTTGAGGGGAACTAGGGTGTTCCTTTTTTTTTACTGTTTGTCTTATAATAACAACATGAACATATTGCAAGAAATATTTAATGATAACTTTGAGCAGATGTTATATTTATTGAAACCACGGAAAACAGTGGTTGAAAATGTAGAAAAGATG
>JAAYLF010000204.1 GCA_012522035.1 Clostridiaceae bacterium | reverse complement strand
GTGTGGACGAACATACGGGAAGGCATACTAAATGTGGACAAGGATCTAGTCGAGATGTCAAGGATATACAATTTTACTCCATATGCCAGATTCCGATACATATATGTTCCTACCATAATTCCTTTTTTTAGGGCAGCGTTTGCTGCGGGGCTTGGGATGGCATGGAAGGCAGGAGTTGCAGCAGAGGTTATTGGCAGACCTGATTTGTCTATAGGCAAGGAACTTTACAATGCAAAGATTTATCTTGATATGCCTAAAATGTTTGCCTGGACCATAGTTGTCATTCTCATAAGCATCATTCTTGAGAAAACTCTAATTTATCTCATGAACCGGATTGGCAGGAAATATGGAGGATATGAAGTATGATATTTAGATACAATGTGGAAAAGTTTGAAGCCTCATATGTTTTGAAGGACATAACCAAGAGGTTCAATGGGAATGTCGTGCTTGACAATATTAGTTTGGAGATGCCTGTAAAGGGAATACTTGTAATAAGCGGTCCTTCCGGAGTAGGCAAGACCACTCTCTTAAGAATAATGGCCAATCTAATACCACCGGACTCAGGTGAAAGAATTGGTTTTCAGAACAAGCGGATTGCCTTTCTTTTTCAAGAAGACAGGTTGCTGCCCTGGTTTGACATTTTGACAAACATAACCTGTGTTTTGCATGGCGATGACAAGGAAGAAAAGGCAAAATACTGGCTTGACAAGGTTGGGCTTGCAAATGATTATGAAAAATATCCAGCGGAACTAAGTGGAGGCATGAAGCGAAGAGCCGCTCTTGCGAGGATGTTTGCTTTTGGAGGAGACTTGTATATACTGGATGAACCTTTCAAGGGACTTGACAAGGAACTAAAGGATAGGATTATTGAAGTAACCAAGGATGCATGCAAGGGGAAGATGCTTGTTGTGGTCACCCATGACAAACAGGAAGAGGATTTGCTTCTTATGTAAGTTGACACTGGGCAAATACTTATTTAAAATAAAATAAACTGGATTTTGGAGGGAATATTTTGGAGAAGACATTTGAACCACAAAAGATAGAAAAGAGAATTTATGACACATGGGTTGAAAAAGGATATTTCAAAGCTCATATTGATTCAAACAAAAAGCCTTTTACAATAGTAATACCACCACCAAATATAACGGGGCAGCTCCATATGGGACATGCTCTTGACAATACGATCCAGGATATTATTATCCGTTTCAAGAGAATGCAGGGATACTCCGCACTCTGGCTTCCTGGAACTGACCATGCAAGCATTGCTACCGAAGCAAAGATTGTTGAGAAACTTGCAAGTGAAGGTCTTACCAAGGAGAAGATTGGTAGAGAAAAGTTTCTTGAGTATGCCTGGGAGTGGAAAGAAACCTACGGAGGCAAGATTATTAATCAGCTTAAGAGGCTTGGATGCTCCTGTGATTGGGACAGGGAAAGGTTTACCATGGACGAAGGACTTTCCAATGCGGTTCTGGAAGTGTTTATCAGACTCTATAACAAAGGCCTTATTTACAGGGGAGAGAGAATAACCAACTGGTGCACAAAATGCAACACATCCATATCCGACATTGAAGTTGAATATGAGGAGCAGGATGGCCATTTGTGGCATATAAAGTATCCATTGAAAGACGGGGATGGTTATGTAACAATAGCAACAACCCGTCCTGAAACCATGTTGGGAGATACTGCTGTTGCTGTAAATCCTGAGGATGAAAGGTACAAGGATTTGATTGGCAAAACGCTGGTTCTGCCTCTTGTGGACAGAGAGATACCAATTATCGCTGACGATTATGTTGATGCGGAGTTCGGTACGGGAGCCGTTAAGATTACACCTGCCCACGATCCTAATGACTTTGAGGTAGGAATGCGTCACGATCTGCCTCTTATTAGAATAATGGATGACAGAGGATTCATCAATGAAAATGGCGGCAAATATGCCGGCATGGATAGATATGAGGCAAGAAAGCAGATTGTAGAGGATCTCAAAGAACTTGGTTTGTTGGAGAAAATAGAGGACCACAAGCACAATGTGGGAACATGTCAGAGATGCGCAACCGTTGTTGAACCTGTCATCTCGAAGCAGTGGTTTGTAAAAATGAAGCCCCTTGCAGAGCCTGCCATAAAGGTGGTCAGGGATGGAAAGACAAAGTTCATACCTGAGAGGTTTGCAAAAATATACTTTAACTGGATGGAGAACATTCAGGATTGGTGTATTTCAAGGCAGCTGTGGTGGGGACACAGAATACCTGCATATTACTGCCAGAAGTGCGGTGAGGTTGTAGTTGCAAAAGAGATGCCTGAGAAGTGTGCGAAATGTGGTCATGACAAGTTCGAGCAGGATCCGGACACATTGGATACATGGTTCAGTTCTGCATTGTGGCCTTTTTCAACCTTGGGCTGGCCTGAGGAAACAGAAGATTTAAAATATTTTTATCCGACAGATGTTTTGGTAACTGCATATGACATCATATTCTTCTGGGTTGCACGTATGATTTTCAGCGCAGTGGAGCAGACAAACGAGGTTCCTTTCAGGCATGTTCTTATCCATGGTCTTATCAGGGACGAACAGGGACGCAAAATGTCCAAATCCTTGGGCAATGGTATTGATCCTCTTGAGGTTATTGATGAGTACGGTACAGATGCTTTGCGTTTTACTCTCATTTCTGGCAACTCACCAGGAAACGACCAAAGGTATCTGCCTCAGAAGACCATTGCAGCAAGAAACTTTGCAAACAAGATATGGAATGCAACCAGGTTTGTTCTTCTTAACTTTGACGAGGATGTGGATTTTTCCAAGGTGGATAGAAACAAGTTCACGGTGTATGACAAGTGGATTCTTTCCGCTTCCAACAATCTTGTAAAAGAGGTTACCGAAAACCTCAATAAGTATGAGCTTGGAATTGCCCTTGGAAAAGTATATGATTTTATCTGGGATGTTTACTGCGACAGGTATATTGAGATAGTTAAACCCAGGCTGTTTGACAAGGAAAACGAAAAGAGACTTGAGGCCCAGTATGTTTTGAATGAGGTTCTTGTCAAGTGCATGAAGCTTTTGCATCCTTTCATGCCCTTCATTACTGAAGAGATCTATCAAAGCCTCATACATGACAGTGAAAGTATCATGATATCGAAATGGCCTGAGTTTGACGAGAGTCATGTTTTTGCAGAGGAGGAAGAGAAGGTCAATACTGTTATACAGGCAATCAGAAGCATAAGGAATATTAGAGCAGAGATGAATGTTCCACCTTCAAGAAAAGCAGGAATCATATTCGTAACTGATGAAAGCAAGTTTGCGCTTTTGCAGGATTCGGAGCCTCTTTTCAACAGGCTTGCATCAGCAAATGGAATAAGGACTACAAGCGACAGAAGTGATGTTCCTGAAAATAGTGCAACAGCAGTGGTTCCTGGTATTGAAATCTTCATACCTCTTGAGGAACTAATAGATTTTGAGAAGGAAATTGAGCGTTTGGAGAAAGAACTTGAGAATTTGAAGGATGAACTTGACAGGGTTAACAAAAAGCTTTCCAATGAGAACTTTGTGAAAAAAGCTCCTGAAAACATTGTTGAAGAAGAAAGGAAGAAGAAAGAGAAATACACCGAGATGTATAACAATGTCTTGGAGAGAATAAAAATACTAAAAAAATAGGAGAGTAGAGTATGAAGCGCAACAAGGTCATGTCATTTATAAGGCTGGGCATTCTCGTTTCATTTGCTGTTGTATATGCGGTTTTGGCTCATTATACAAAGCCAAGGATTATCCGTTATGATCTCTACAAAAGAATAGATACTTCGAAATACGGATCCGAATACAACATTGCAAGGATGTTCGAGAATTGCCTGGTTATGAATGTCGACACTTCAAACGTGTACTACAATGGTGAAAACTTGTCATACTCTGATATTGAAAACCTTCTGGTCTTTGAAGACGGTAGGTTTTTCTGCAATTCCGCTTTTATAAATCAGCTGCTTGATAAGGATTATTCAGGCGACAGAGTTGACTTGGAGGAATTGGGGTATGAAGTATTAAACTATAACAACAGGATGTGCATTGTGGACATGGGAGAGAAAGATATTTCTCTATTCGATAACTTGTACACCGCAGAAGCTTTGTATTTAAGATTGAGTGGAAAGGAACAGGAGGATATTGAGAATGCGTTTGTTGACCTGCCTTATCTCATATCTAATGGCAGAAACAATGCAGTATTCTATTCTGAACCAAGTCTAAATCTAGGCATTCAGACAGAAATATATTGGCATCAGATTAACAGGGATGATTCAAGACCTGAATTTGTTGTTGGAGAAGGTGAGTATGACGACAACTCAACGCTCGTTAGGGTGTTCAACAAAATGCAGACTTGCACACAACAATTCCTGGCTTACAATTCTTATGTAAAGGGTGGAGTGCAGGTTAAAGCTCTAAAAAGCAAGGAAGATGTGCTGATTGCCACCGCTCCCTTCAAGTCATGGCCTTTGTCAGCAAGAAGGATAAGAATTTTTAACACATCTGGAAGTTTGTGTATGGAGATTATCCCGAATTTGACTGCTCCATATGTAATAGAGACGGGTTATTTTACTGGAAACGACAACGAGCAACTACTCATAACCAGCATGTATCCAAATAATTCAGTAAAAATAGCTATTATCGACATAGATAGTGCAAAATATGTTAAACATATTACTTTGCAAGACAGCTCCTTACCAAAGGGTGAAAGGATTCGCTTGGAAAAGACTCAGAATTCTAAAGAGTTATTGGTGTTCTTCAAGGAATCCAGGCTGGTGTACATATTAAATCTCGATAATCAGAAATTGACAAAACTAGACCTTAACCTTCCGGAGGGAGTTAACGGAGTCTATCCTGGCAAAAATCCAGGAGAGTACATTGTTACCGCAGACGAAGAAATTTTTTCAAGTGTTTACCTTGTGAAAGACAACACCAATGAAAAGATAAATGTTGGATGGAGGGAAAATAGGTTTTACTCCACCTTTGCACAGGATAATCCCGATGGTTATGTAGACCGTGGAATCTTTGCACATATAAGGACGGATTTGTCTTCTCAAATTATGGGCAGACTTGCTGAACTTAATAGTGTGGAAGATGCATTAAACAATGCATCTTTCTCGGAGTGGAGGAGAAGCATCAGCAGTAATCAAATAGAGCAGTACCATACCACATACACCATGTGGGAGCCATGTTTTACTCATAGATGGAACTCGATTACTCAAACGTCCAACATGTCTAAAATTATTGACGACAAGACAGGGCTACCAAAGTACATGGCCCTTGGCAAGGACAATTTGACTACAAACTATCATGAACTTAACAGTGCATTTCTTAATGGAAGTTATGCAGATGGTCTTCTTCCAATGAGCAAATTGAGACTATATCCTTTAAGAACTTTTTTGCAGGATCTGTCAGTGGAATTCAGAACGAATCCAGAAAGACTGGTGGCGGTTTCACCTGTGCATGAACATGAAATAAACGTAGCAGGCTCAATCGGCGATTATAACTATTACATGGTGCTGGGATTTAGAAGTTATCTTTTGAGTCTGTATGGTAGTGTTGAAAAGATAAATGAAAGATTCGGAACAAACTTTGCTTCCATAGACGAAATAGACCCGCCAAGGGACGAGAACAGGGGAAAATGGGACAAATATGGAGGCAGCGACTACTTTTCATACTGGAGTTTGTACAACCGATTTATAGTAAACAAAAGAATTCTGGAAGCCTACAGGGAAGCACTGCTTGCTGGTTTTCCACCGGAATCAATTAGTGCTCATCAGATACCGGAAGGAGATGCAGTTGCTGGATTCTTAGGTGAAGCCAACACGAGACTATCTCCTGTTGATGTGGTCATGTCCTGTGGAACCGCTTTTGGTGGAACCAGGTATGGTACCTGGTATGAGCAAAAGAACAACTGGCTAATAAATGCGTACAACGCAGGGCACAAGAACATAACAATAGGCGAATACAGTTCGCTTGCCCGCGGTGACATTGCAGCATATAATCAACTTAAATATCTTTTCAATCATGGTGTCAGAATGACCCATGTGCTTGTACCGTATCCAAGCGATTCTTCTGATTACGTTATTGTAAAGGACAAAGAAATGCTTGCCGTATACAAGTTGCAGAGGGAGAACAATCCAAGACCTGGTTATACTGGTGGCACTTTGGATGTAAAGCACATATTCCAGGATGGAAAATCCTACAGTGTAGTGAGAATTGGTACAGGAGACGATCAAAATGGACTACTAAAGTCTGTATATGATGATGGCAGCTGGGAAGGCAGTGTATACTTTGTTCCTTTCCATTCTCATGTTGATGTAAGCAAGGTAAGAATGAAGGGAAGCACAAGAAGCTCCTTCAAATCCGAGGACATAAAGAATCTTCATCATGGAGATCAAATAGAACTTACGTTTAAAGGAAAGTATACAGGTAAAGGTAAGGGCAAGGTTAGGATATATGCGACATATGATGGAGAAGTGTTGTAAAATTCCGTGGTTGAATTTGAACTTGCCAATAATATGCAGAACTTCCGATACGTTTTCTCTAATCAGCTGTCGCTAACTGATAATGTAAGGTTGGTTGTTGAATTCGAAGCAGACAGCAAGAGCAAAATTGACATTGATGACATGAGCTGCACTGTTCAAAGAGAATCAGTTGCAAGAAAATATTTTGGACAGTTCAACTCAAAAGCTCACAAAGGTGGCATTACTTATGACATATTGTCAAGAGAGCTGCTGGGATAAATCAATAGGTTAATTGAAAAAGTAAATGCAAAACTGAAGAAGTAAATGCAATTTGCAAAAGTAAATGCAAATGAGAAGAAGTAAATGCAACGATTTTTCTGCCCCAAACAGAGAAATCGTTGCGTTTTTTGCTGGTTTAATCTATAATTTAAAATGAAAGGTCCAGTTTGAGGATGTTTTTGGGCATGACAAACTAGCCTTGCATAATTTCTTAATTTTTACGAAGAAGTAAATGCAAAGCTTTTTGACTCATTTTGCCC
>JAAYLF010000203.1 GCA_012522035.1 Clostridiaceae bacterium | reverse complement strand
CTTCGGAAGAAACGGAAATCATGGACATTAAAAAAAAAAGAGCAAGTATAAATAGAAATCTTTTCATGCTGTCACTCTCCTCCTTTTGAATAAAACTACCGTGCATGCAATTGTAACGCTTGCTACAATTAAAGACACCAGCGACAATCCGGTCTCAGGTTGAGGTTCAGGTTCTATCTCAACTCCTGCAAGACTCTTTATGTCGTTTTCATTCAAAGCCTTGTTGTATACTCTAAGATCACTTATGAAGCCTTCAAATCCAAACATCTGCTCCACCAAAAGGCCAAGCATTACAGCTTCTCCAACACCGTCTGCAACAGAGCCTTGTATCTCAATGGTTTTCATGTTTTCCCCGCCAACATAAAAGTTTGCATTTTGTCCGTCAAAAGTTATTGCAATGTGATGCAGTTCGTTATCATTGATATATATGCCGGATTTCAAGTCTCCCAGACTTGGAGCATAGAAGCACAAATATCCGCTCTCGAGATAGACTTCAAAATGACACTGCTCGTCTTTTCTGCCTTTTGCAAAAAGTATCTCATAACCTTCAAAAGGAGCACCCTTTACAAACATGGCAATGGTAAAATTTGAACCTATGTTGATACCCCAGTTATGCCTGTAAATGACCGCTCCTCTTGTAATAGAAATTCCTTTATGACCGTCTACCGTTTCAAAGGCCACACCTGTATCAGGCAGTATAAAATCCCCCGCACCTTCCACACTGTTGGTGCCGTCAGACTCCAGTTTCCAATGCGAAATCAAACCTTCGTCAGCAGCATCAACAGCCAGTGTCAGCGACATGGTTACAAGAATAATTAAACCAAGCGAAAGCAACTTCTTAAAAGAATTTCCAAACATGGCTATACCTCCTTGAAATCTCTTATGCTATATATTTCCTCTCCTTTCAGTTAAACCTATTTTTATATATATGAGAGTAATTGTCAATACCTTCTAAGGAATAAAAAAAATCCCCATGCCGTACGGCATGAGGATTTCTCACATTCAGTTTGCTTATTCTCCATAATATGCGTTCAGATACATTTGACGCATCTCGCTCATAAGGGGGTATCTTGGATTTGCACCAGTGCACTGGTCATCAAATGCCTGCTCTACCATGTCATCAAGTTTTGCAAGGAATTCAGATTCCTCTATTCCATAATCCTTGATTGACTTCTTGATGCCAACCTTTTCTTTTAGTTCATCTATTGCCTTGAGAAGGTTTTCAAACTTCTCGTCATCATCCCTGCCTTTAATACCAATAAAGTTAGCCACTTCAACATATCTGTCTTTTGCATGCGGATATGCATACTGTGGGAAAGTTCCCATCTTGGCAGGCCTGTCGGCACTGTTGAATTTGATTACTTCATTAATCATCAGAGCATTTGCAACACCATGAGGCAGGTGGAAGAATGCACCTAGTTTGTGTGCCATGGAGTGGCAGATTCCAAGGAATGCATTTGCAAAAGCCATGCCTGCAATAGTTGACGCATTTGCCATCTTTTCTCTTGCTTCCACATCTGTGCTGCTGTTTTCATATGCTCTTGGCAGGTAGTCAAATATTAGTTTTATTGCCGTAAGAGCCAATCCATTGGTATAATCGGTGGCCAGCATGGATGCATAAGCTTCAAGGCTGTGAGTCAAAGCATCTATACCGGAGGCGGCAGTCAATCCCTTTGGCATGGACATCATCAAATCCACATCGATGATAGCCATGTCAGGAAGCAGCTCGTAATCCGCCAACGGATACTTGATACCGGTCTTTTCGTCGGTTATTACTGCGAAAGGAGTAACCTCGGAGCCTGTACCTGCTGTGGTTGGTATTGCGATGAAGTATGCCTTCTCGCCCATCTTCGGGAAAGTATATACTCTCTTTCTAATATCCATGAAAACCATTGCCATGTCATGGAAGTCCACATCAGGATGTTCGTACAGAACCCACATGATTTTTGCAGCGTCCATTGCGGATCCTCCACCTATCGCTATAATGCAGTCGGGTTCGAAGGAACGCATTTCGGATGCACCTTTCAAAGCATTTTCAAGAGTAGGATCCGGCTGTACATCATAGAAAGTTTTGTGCACTATTCCCATCTCGTCCAGCTTATCGGTTACTATCCTGGTATATCCATTCTTGTACAGGAAGCTGTCTGTAACTATGAACACTCTCTTCTTGTTCAATACATCCTTGAGTTCCATAAGGGCAACAGGCAGACAACCTTTCTTGAAATAACCCTTTTCCGGGGTCCTGAACCAAAGCATATTCTCTCTCCTTTTTGCAACAGTCTTAATATTCACAAGATGCTTGACTCCTACATTCTCAGACACGGAGTTGCCTCCCCAGGAACCGCATCCCAATGTCAGGGATGGAGCCAGCTTGAAGTTGTAAAGATCACCTATTCCACCGTGGGAGGATGGAGTGTTGACAAGTATTCTGCAGGTTTTCATCCTGCGCGCAAAACTCTCAAGCTTTCCTTTTTCTGCAGCTTCATTCAGGTATATTGAAGCAGTGTGGCCAAGTCCACCGTCTCTTACCAGTACACTGGCCTTGTCAAGAGCATCCTCAAAGTTTTCTGCTCTGTACATGGCAAGTACCGGCGACAGTTTCTCGTAAGCAAATTCTTCATTCAATGATACATCGGTAACTTCACCTATCAGTATCTTTGCATCAACGGGTACCTCTATACCAGACAGTTCTCCAATCCTGTGTGCAGACTGGCCAACGATCCTTGCATTCAAAGAACCGTTGATAATTATGGTCTTTCTAATCTTGTCAATCTCATCTTCATTAAGGATATAGCATCCTCTCTTTGCAAACTCTTCTTTTACCTTGTCATAAATGCCGTCAAGAACAATAACCGCCTGCTCGGATGCGCAAATCATTCCGTTGTCAAAAGTCTTGGAATGTATAATTGAGTTGACTGCAAGAACTATGTCTGCAGAATCGTCAATTATTGCTGGAACGTTTCCTGGTCCAACACCTATTGCAGGTTTTCCTGAAGAATATGCCGCCTTGACCATTCCAGGACCACCTGTTGCAAGAATAAGGTCGCAGTTGGCCATTATGTAGTTGGTCATTTCAAGGGAGGGAGCGTCAATCCATGCTATAATATCTTCAGGAGCTCCTGCCTTTACTGCAGCTTCATATACTATTCTGGCAGCCTCGATGGTGCAATTCTTTGCCCTTGGATGAGGACTGATAATTATTCCATTTCTGGTTTTAAGTGCAATTAATGTCTTGAATATTGCAGTGGATGTAGGGTTGGTGGTAGGTATAACCGCTGCAAGCACCCCTACTGGTTCTGCAATTTGCACAATACCATAGGATTCATCCTCATTAATGACTCCACAGGTCTTTACATTTTTGTATGCATTGTATATATATTCGGAGGCATAGTGGTTTTTAATGACTTTGTCTTCCACAACGCCCATTCCGGTTTCTTCAACAGCCATCTTGGCAAGAGGTATTCTTTTCTTGTTTGCAGCCATTGCCGCTTCATAGAAAATTCTGTCTACCTGCTCTTGCGTAAACCCAGCAAACTTTTCTTGAGCTTCTCTTACTTTCGCCAACTTTTCAGTTAAAGCTTCTATGCTGTTAATAATCATAATCTTCTTCCTCCTTGTTACTTGTAAATAAATAACAATCCAAACTTTGT
>JAAYLF010000202.1 GCA_012522035.1 Clostridiaceae bacterium | reverse complement strand
TGTGGTTGAACTAGGTGATAATATCTTAACATCAAGCCATGGCGATGTAAATATTGTTTCAACCAAGTTCTATGAATTTACCTTCACCAGGATCCAGTTTGAGTTTTATTGAGTCTGCCTTTTTCATGTGTTCAAGACCACCATCTCCCCAAACCTTGAACTCTGTTTTTAAATCAAGTTCCAAAGTCACCTTGTTGTTTTTTTTGTAGTCGAAGTTCATTACATAAAGACCTGTTTTCCTGTCTTTTTCAAATATGCCTACCAGGATGGAGCCTTTTGATTTAATTTTTTCCAGTTCCTTATATTTATCATATCTAAGGTCCTTGGCGATTGCGTCTGTGTGTTTTTTTGTCATATTGTGGGTCACAAACCCTACATGATCGTAGTTTAAAAATACTCCCTTCATCTTCTTAAGGTCTTTGTTCTGTTTTTTAACTCTGTAATAGATGTCGGTTTTTTCGCCATGAAAGGTAAGCATACCTTCAAAGATGCCTGCTGTTCCGGGTTTGTCATTAGGCTGGCAGTAAAGAAAGTACGAGTAGCTTTTTAGTCCGAAAATCAGGTGCAGGTGGCAAATAAATCTGAGCTCGTTTGCATTCGGTACTCTTGTGTAAGACCAGCCGCTGTTTTGAACAAAACCCCATGTATCCACGCCGTATTTCTTGCCAATATTCCTAATATCACTTAGGTTTGTAAGCATGCCAGCAATCCAGTCGGGATCTGCTTTGGGATCCTTCATAAAAGGATAGTAGTCAAAGGACAATACATCCGGCCTTACTTTCTGCATGTAGGTGTCCAGGTAATTGTAGTAGTTGCTTTCATACAAATTGGGATTTGGGCCGAAAACAGAATCGGGGGCGTAATTTGGAAACATGTTGCACATGATGATTTTGTCTTCTAACACTATTTTCTTTATTTCGTCCCTCAGTTGTGCGATATTGTCAAACGCGGAATACTCGGGTTTGTCATATAGGTTGTAACCTAGTACTGCCGGGTGGTTTTTTGTCGCCTCGACTATCTCTAGATTTTTTTAGTTGTTGTAGCGCATGAGGTAGACAAGCATTTTTATACCGTTCTTTTCTGCCGCATCCAGTGACCTCATAAGCATATCCATATTATTTGGATCAACATGAATGGAATAAGCCATAACCATGCCTGCTTCCTTGATTTCTGCGTATCTTTTGTCCGCTTCTTCCTGCGTTGGTGTCAGCAGATAAATCGGGGGAACCCACAGCCCAAGAAGAAGTTCCGTTTCTTCGGTATTGTCATATACCTCCTTCAGTTTTCGCTTGTTGCAGGAGGATAGTGATGACAATACAAGCATTGAGATTAAAATGGGCAAATACTTTTTCATGATTTCCTCCTTGATAACGTTTTTGCTGTTTTTAGCATATCATTGTCGGACTTCGTTGTAAATGCACATGTTTGGATGTAATTTTTTGACTTTAACGGTTAATTGCAAAAGTAAATGCAAAACTGAAGAAGTAAATGCAACGATTTTTCTGCCCCAAACAGAGAAATCGTTGCGTTTTTTGCAGGTTTAATCTATAATTTAAAATGAAAGGTCCAGTTTGAGGATGTTTTTGGGCATGACAAACTAGCCTTGCATAATTTCTTAATTTTTACGAAGAAGTAAATGCAAAGCTTTTTGACTCATTTTGCCC
>JAAYLF010000201.1 GCA_012522035.1 Clostridiaceae bacterium | reverse complement strand
TAGTATAGATCCACATCATCTCTGCCGCTCGTACAATCAATATACTTTATACCCTCTCTCGCTCCTTTATATTCTTCATTAACACTGTCATTATAACTGCCAAATGTAAGGATATCGGAAGCCGGCAGCTTAATTACAGGCTGTCTCTTCGCCTGATTGACAAGTTTGTCAATATTGAAAATTCCTGCGTGAAGGGAATACTCATACTCCACCTTGTTGTGATTTATGTACACCAGCCTTGCCAGAATGCCTGCAGCAAAAAGAATAAAAGGCATTGGAACGAAAACAATGTTTCCGGCAAAATTGAATAACATTACAAGCAAAACCACAGCGGCAGTCATTATCAAAAAACTCAAGAAAGTATAAAAGGTATCCTTTTCCCTTTGAATAATTATCTCCATTTTCACACCACCTGAAATGAATAATATATAAAGGTCACAAAAAATCTTTGTGACCTTCATATTATATCATAAAAGGTTCTTAATTAAAACTTTTAATACATGCCGTTGCCCATTCCGCCTGCTGGAACTGCTGGTTCTGGCTCAGGAATATCAACTACAGCAACTTCTGTGGTGAGCAGAGTTGCAGCTACTGATGCAGCATTCTGCAGTGCTGAACGTGTAACCTTTGCTGGATCCACAATACCGTGGGAAATCATATCCACATACTGCTCGCTGATAATGTCAAAGCCAATTCCCTTGTCTTCCTTCAATACTCTGTCAACAACGATAGCACCTTCAAGTCCTGCATTGATAGCAATCTGCTTGAGAGGCTCTTCAAGTGCCTTAAGAACTATCTTGACACCGGTTCTTTCGTCGCCTTCAGTCTTGTCAAGAAGCTCTGTTACCTTTGGAATTGCATTGATGTATGCAGTTCCACCTCCAGGAACAATACCTTCTTCTACAGCAGCTCTTGTAGCAGACAGAGCATCTTCGATTCTGAGTTTCTTTTCTTTCATTTCAACTTCTGAAGCTGCACCAACCTGGATAACAGCTACGCCGCCAGCCAGCTTTGCAAGTCTCTCCATGAGCTTTTCCTTGTCAAACTCGGAAGTGGTTTCTTCGATTTGAGCCTTGATTGATGCGATTCTCTTTTGAATATCTTCAGGATCTCCAGCACCATCAACAATAATGGTGTTCTCCTTTGCAACCTTGACCTGTCTTGCGCGGCCAAGCTGGTCGATTGTTGTATCCTTGAGCTCAAGTCCAAGCTCTTCGCTAATAACTTCGCCACCTGTAAGAATAGCGATGTCTCTAAGCATTTCTTTTCTTCTATCGCCAAAACCAGGAGCCTTGACAGCAACGCAAGTGAATGTGCCTCTCAACTTGTTGAGTACCAGTGTAGCCAAAGCTTCACCTTCCACATCTTCAGCAATTATGAGAAGCTTCTTGCCGTGCTGAACGATTTGCTCAAGAACTGGCAAAAGTTCCTGTATATTGGAGATCTTCTTGTCGGTGATGAGGATGTATGGATCATCAAGCACCGCTTCCATCTTGTCAGTGTCAGTAGCCATGTATGCGGATACATAACCCCTGTCAAACTGCATACCTTCAACAACTTCAAGGCTTGTTCCCATGGTCTTGGATTCCTCAACGGTAATAACACCTTCGTTGGTTACCTTCTCCATGGCATCAGCAATAAGGTTTCCGATAACTTCGTCATTAGCGGATATAGAAGCAACTCTTGCAATATCCTCGCGGCCTCTTACCTTCTGGCTGTTTTCCTTGATGCTCTCAACAGCAACCTCAACAGCTTTTGCAATTCCTCTCTTTAGAATCATTGGATTTGCTCCAGCTGCAATGTTCTTCATTCCTTCTCTAATCATTGCCTGAGCAAGCAATGTAGCGGTTGTGGTACCGTCACCAGCCACGTCATTGGTCTTGGTTGCAACTTCCTTGACGAGCTGGGCACCCATGTTTTCATATCTATCTTTAAACTCGATTTCTTTTGCAATGGTAACACCATCATTTGTTATCAAGGGTGAGCCATACTTCTTGTCAAGTACTACATTTCTTCCTTTAGGACCTAATGTAATCTTAACTGTATCGGCAAGCTTGTCAACGCCTCTTAACAACGCTTTTCTAGACTCTTCGCCAAACATAATTTCTTTTGCCATTCGTCATCGCCTCCATCTGTAAATTTTTTATTCTACAATAGCAAGTATGTCGCTCTGCTTGAGGATAGTGTACTCCACACCATCAAACTTTACTTCAGTACCTGCGTATTTGCTCATTATAACTTTGTCGCCTACCTTAACTTCCATAGGCACTTTCTGTCCATCTACCACTGCACCTGGACCTACAGCCACAACTTCAGCAAGCTGAGGTTTCTCTTGTGCAGAACCTGGCAATACAATGCCGCTTTTTGTTGTTTCTTCCTGTTCCAACATCTTGATTACAACTCTGTCACCTAAAGGCTTTATCTTCATGCATATTCCTCCTTTTATAGTCTTTTCATATTATTAGCACTCGCTTCAAATGAGTGCTAATAATTATTATAATAATATTTCAAAAATAATCAAGACCCAAATGTAAAGTTTTTCTTCAAAAACTCCAAAATTTGATATTAAACTACTCTTTTCCTTCTTTTTTCATTAATTTGCTCAATTTTTCCGATTTTATACCTTTTCTTTCTAGCAGTCTGTCATATACATCATCCCAGGTTATTCCGCACTCCACCATCAGCACCATTAAATGATACATAAAGTCCGCAATCTCTCCTACCGTATCCTTCTTGATCCCATTCTTGGAAGCAATAATGATTTCCGCACTTTCTTCCCCTATCTTTTTGCAAATCTTGTCTATTCCTTCCCTGAACAGGTAATTGGTATATGAATCCTCCCTGGGATTAACCTTTCTGTCTGCTATGACATCATAATCCTCGTATAAAATATTATTCTTTACATAAACAGGTTCAGGATTATAAAAGCATGTCCTTTCACCGGTATGACATGCATTCCCTGTCTGCTCAACAAGAACAAGCAGTGTATCGCCGTCACAATCATAAGCCATGTCGACAATCTTCTGAACATTTCCACTCGTCTCGCCTTTTTTCCACAGTGTTTTCCTGCTTCTGGAATAGTAGGTGCAATAACCCGTATCAAGAGAAATATCCAAAGACTCTTTGTTCATCCAGGCCATCATAAGAACTTCTCCTGTTCTTGCGTCCTGGACAATGCAAGGC
>JAAYLF010000200.1 GCA_012522035.1 Clostridiaceae bacterium | reverse complement strand
TCTGACCAAAATTAAAGAGGCTCTGATTTCAAGATTACAGCAATATCACAGGCAGGCATTTTGTTTATTAAAAAGTATCCCACTGATACTGCTGTGTTTAGCATGTCTCTTTTCAACTTTGTATTAACCGGTGTACAGCTATATATTGCATGATATACAGTTGTTGTGGATGTCCTATGTATTTTGGCAATCTTGCTTAAAGTAACCCTATCCATTATGTTCACCTCGCATATGCACTGTATTAATTATATATGTAGGAAATTTTAAATATAATGTGTAGGGTTAACAAAAGTGGAGTATGTGTTTTGTTAAGTTTGCATAAAAGCGAAAACTCTTGCCGTGAAAATGTTGTAAATTTCAATTTATTAGAGTAAAGTGTATTGGAATAACAAGTACAGAGGGATTTGCATGAAAAGATGGTCTGTTGTTTTGCTTTTAATAATGGCTGTTAATATGACTTTTGTGTTTGCAGAGGGAATGGGTGGGAATAATATGAGCGACCATGACTTTACTTTGATGAATATTGCTGCAACGGATGCCTTGGGCAGAAAACTGCCGGAGGTTGCTGGATTCAGAATAGACAAATATGTAGGCATCTTCTACTTTACATGGCTTGGTCAGCAGGCAGAACCCCAGACTGAAGTATATGACATAACCAAGCTTCTTAGAGAGGACATGGAAAGTCTGTTTGACATAAGAAGCAGAAAAGCTCCTTCTGGATTCAACTACTTTTTCAATGAACCTCTTTTTGGATACTACAACAGTGCAGACCCTTGGGTAATCCGCAAACATATAGAAATGTTTGTTGCAGCAGGCATAGATTTTCTGGCCCTCGATTTCACAAATGCGATAGTGTACACTAAAGTTTTGCCTGTTTTACTGGACTTGCTTCTTGAGTATCAAGAGGCTGGCTGGAAAGTTCCGCAGGTAACCTTCTTTACAAACACCCAGTCAGGTAATGTTGTAAGGACTCTGTACAACAGTGTATACAAAGAGGAGAAATACGCCAGTTTGTGGTTTAGAGGAAACAAAGGAAAACCTTACATAATTGCATGGGAAAACGAATTGACAAATGAAATGAAAGAGTTTTTCCATGTCAGGCCGCCCCAATGGCCGGAGGCTGAATACAATGAGCTTGGTTTTCCGTATGTGGAGAAGGTGCGTCCTCAAAGAGTGTTTACCGATCTTGTCAGTGTGTCGGTGGCACAGCATACAGGCGATGCCTTCAGCTTTTCCTTAAGAGGCGTTGACGGTGGAAAAAAAGAAAGCTGGGGAAGGGGATATACCTCCAAGAATCCAAGAAATGGAGATGTGGAGGCAATCTTGAGAGGAGACAACTTCCAGGAGCAGTGGGATGTGGCAATAGGGTTGGATCCTGAGATCGTGTTTATAACGGGCTGGAACGAATGGACTGCTTTGAAACTGACTGCGGACTGGGCGGGTTCAACTCCTTTCTGGGTGGACACTTTCAATACTGAGTTTTCCAGAGATATTGAAATGACGAAATATCCAACATATGTTGTTGGAGAGAACGGGGAATACATACAGGAAGGATATGGAGACAACTTTTATCTTCAGATGATTTCAAACATCCGAAGATTCAAAGGCATACCACTAAGTGAAGGTAATAGGTATGTGCATGTTTCAAAGACAATAGATATAACTGGTGATTTGTCCCAGTGGGATGATATCAAGAACAGGTATTTGAATCTGTCTACAGATAAAATAGAAAGGGACCATTACGGTTATGTAAATGTAAAGGCGTACCATTATACACAACCTGCACCTAAAAACTTCATAACTGACATCAAGGTAACCCATGACAAGGAAAACATCTACTTACTTGTAAACACCAAGGGCAAAATAACGGATTTTGATGCCAACTCAACCAACTGGATGAATCTGTTTATAGGTGTAAAAGGAAGCAAGGCATCTTCCTGGGAAGGTTTTCAATATGTAGTAAACAGAAAGCCTGTATCCAATACCAAAACCACATTGGAAAAAGTAGCGGAGAATGGCAAGCATGTTTTTACCGAATCGTCCCGGATAGATTATGTTGTAAAAGATAACACCATGCAGATTAAGATACCAAGAAAAGATATTGGTATAAAGAAAGATGATTTTACCTTGTATTTCAAGGTGGCGGACAGTATTGAAAAGGAAGACGACATAATGGATTATTATGTGTCGGGTGACTCAGTGCCCATGGGCAGGCTGGTGTTTACATACAGTAATGGTACTGAAGGAAAAGCCTTAAAGCTTTCTATGCTTGAACTGGTATTGCTTTTGGCATCAATACTTTTGATTGGTGCATGCGCAATAGTGTTTGCCAGTCACTTGGCAAGAAGGAAAAAGGGATAGAAGTATTGTAAGTTTTGGTAAAACAGATTATAGTATGTTTTAGTTTTCAAGACAAAATACGTAATTTCAATGGTAGCAAGAGGGGGTTGAAATGAAAGAATTATTTGTGGCGCTAATGTGTTTTGTAGTATTATTCGCTATGTCTTTTGAGCTCATGAATGTATTTGCAGATACAGGCAGTGGCAGTCTTGTGCCAATAAACGACACCATGAGCAAAATGGAGGTTTATTCACAGGAGAGTTCGTCTTCACGACCTAAATCGCTTACCATAATTCAAATAATACTCCTTGTCATCTTTGTACTGATGCTCAGTTCCGTTATTATTATCATGATAAAGAGGAGCAAAAAGAAGTAAAACAGTCAGTGCAAGTATAATGATGCACTCTTCGAAATCCACTCCTGCTTATTCTAAATGTATTGATTTATTTCCTGACTTTACATTATCCGTGTAATATTATCGGCACAATGCAACAGCGTTTGAGCGTTTTCATGCTTGTATAGGCTTGTGCTTTATCTTTAATGATTCCGGCAAGTGCGGAAATCATCAAGGTCACAAATACTGTGTGGTTATCTGATTGATTCTCCAAATCCTCAAAATGTAAAGGTGGTTGGGGCTGTAGCAGTAAGGTTTACTGTTCCTGACGGATATGAACTTGAGGAGTTTGTATTTCTTGAGTGTCCAACCTGGGATCAGACGGATAGCTGTGTCGATATACATTTGTACGACACTACAGTCGAAGGTACAATTTTTGGTACATATCATGCGGGTGAGTACCTTGTTGTTATGGATGCAAGTTCTGCAACAAACTCAATAGGATCATGGACAAACAAGGATATTGATGGCCAGGAAACTTATGTAAATGGCGCTTTGCTTGACGGATTTGATGCAAGAACCGCCATAATTATTTCAGAGAATGTTGATACCAATGATTTTCCAGCAGAGTCAACTGTCAAGCTGGACTTTAAAAACCCTTATACAATGAGCAAGGTTTCTGCAGGAGTAGGTACAGCCGTATCTTATAAAAACGGGGTTCTTAAAGTTACCCATCAGGATTCAAACGATCCAGACATACATATCAATTTTGATCCGGTTAACAGTGATATATACAAATGTGCGGTTGTAAAAGTCAGAAGGAGTGCTACTGAAATCAGATAATTTGACATGTTTTATAACATTCCTGGAGGTAGTGCCACAGGCAATCAAGTCATACCAGGCACATATGAAGATACTACAGATTGGCAGCTGATTCTTTTGGATCTCGTGTCTGGATTTGGTTCTATAGGGTATTTCCGCTATGATACTTTTACGTCAAGCAAGGCTTGTGATGTTCTGGAGATTGAATCCATCCGCATCTTCAAGACAAAAGAGGATGCATTAAAAGCATACAAAAATAAATATTGTAAAAAGAAAATTTATATTTGCATGACAGTACCTTGATAAACGACAGAGTAGGTACGTAAAAAGAAGGAGAAGGCGTCTGAGTGCTCTCCTTCTTTATCATCAATTAGTTTTGCCAATTTTTAAAGAAGTAGAAATATAAAGAGAAGGTTGCATAAATACGAAAAAATCTCTATTAAAACAAGAATAATCTTGTGTTAAAACAAATATTGTGGTAATAATATATATAAACAGAGAAAATTTCTCATTTAGGGGCGAAACTATGCTTGTTAGATTTTCTGTAGAGAATTTTATGTCATATGATAAGAAGCAAACTTTCTCGATGATTGCTGGCAGAACAAGAAATCATCCTGAACATTTATATAG
>JAAYLF010000199.1 GCA_012522035.1 Clostridiaceae bacterium | reverse complement strand
TGCTATAAGAGTTAGTCAAGTAAAAAAAGGAGAAGTGTGAAATGAAAAGAATTTCTAGGGTTTTATGCATAATTATTGCCATTTTATTGGTAATAACGGTTGGATGCACAAAAGAAGAAGAAGACAAACTAAATTTTACAAAGGAGCAATTACGAAGAATAAAACTTGATAACGACAAGGTTTTGGACAAACACCTTTTTAGCCACAACCAATGCACGCATGAATTTAAAAAGGATAGAAAAGAAGGCAAAGTATTAAAGCTATCCACTTCCATCGCTCAGGCCAACGATCCTTTCGTCAGTTTTAATCTGGGTGACTATTTGAGAGAGATAGGCGAGGAAGACGTTAAAGGCGATGAGTATAATGTTGTGCTTCTTAAAGTAAAAGTCTCAGATATGATTTCTTGTAATTTTGAGCTTTTCTATGCTACAGGAAGCAGCACCATAATCGAGATAGGGCATTCAAAAGCTTCAATATATGACAACAGTACTGATAAATGGCAGTACGTTCTGTTTGACATGTCCAAGGACCCTAACTGGACTGACAAAATTAATGTCCTAAGATTTGACTTTGCCAATGGTGCAGTGTCAAAAGGCGAGACAATGTACATATCGGAAATAATGTTTGCAAAAGATATGGATATTGCATGCCAGGTTTTGGGACTGAACATCAGTACAGAGCTTGAAAACATTCTGGATTCAAAAACAGAAGAGTATATCAAGAAGCTTTTGTCCATAAAAGATCCTGAAACAGAATATTCAAAGTATACACCTCTTACAGCAGCCAATGAAGATACGAACATTAACATGTGGTTTAACCACACATATACCAGAACTCCTGAAGCCACTACAACCCCAGGAGACATGAAAACATACCAGCTCAGACTTGCCAAGAACGAGCTTGAGGCATGTCAGTTGATTTTCTCAACCAACAAAGAGTATTCAAACATGACTCTTGAGATAACCGACTTTACAAACAAGAACGGAAAAACCTTAAGAACCGAACTCTTGTATGGCCATTATTTCGAGGTAAGGGATGAAATGATAATTGATCCTTTGCCACCTCTTAACGGATCCTTTGATCTGAAGGCAAACAAGAGCAAAACCTTTGTAATAAAGGTAAAGAGCACTCCAGATAGCGAAGCTGGAGAATATGTGGCCACAGTTACTTTAAAAGACTCAAACGGACAGGAAGTCAAGAAAGCAAAGGTATTTGCATATGTATGGGATTTTGTGCTCCCAGAGGAAACATCATGCAAGACCCTTATGGATACGAGCTCTTTTGCAGTTTATACATTGCATGGAGTTTACGAAGGAGATGACGAACAGCTTTACAAAAACTATTATGATTTCCTTCTTGAGAACAGAATCAACTCATACACGCTGCCATATTCCACTGAGTATTATTCAGACCCAAGAATCATTGAATACTTGGATAATCCGCGTGTAAGAGCATTTCTCAACATGGGTTGGAAAAGAAAGCTTACTGTTGACAACATCAAGCATTCCTATGAGTTCCTTTCCCAGAAGCAGGAGTGGCTTGACAAGGCATACTTCTATCCAGTAGATGAGCCTATTGATATCACCATGCTTGATCAGGTAAGAACCTTTGGTGAAATCATAAAGCAGAACTTCCCTGGCCACAAGCTGCTTGTGCCTATGCATTTCAATATGTCCATGAACACAGAATCAAACATGGATCATTTCGAGTATGTAGCTGATTACGTTACTGCATGGTGTCCAAAGACATTCTTCTTCAACACCTATGAGGATTACAAGAAGAATCCTTATCTGACATACTTAATGTCCCCAATGCTGGAGAAGAATCTTGGTACATTCCCAGAGAGAATGGCAAAACACAAGGCCGAGGGTGACGATGTGTGGTGGTATGTGACACGTGTTCCAAACTATCCTGAAATCACTCTCACAATGGAGACAAAAGCTGTTAAGTACAGGGTATTGTTCTGGCAGCAAAAACTGTATAATGTGGATAATTTCCTCTATTACATGACAAATGACTGGTATCCAGAAGGAAATGATCTTGCATGGAATCCAAAACATGAAAAATCAGACCTGTATGATGTTTATGGTAATGGTGTTCTCGTGTACTGCGGAGCTTATGTTGGAATCTACGGTCCTGTAGGATCCTTGAGACTTGAATGTGTAAGGGATGGAATTGAGGACTTTGAGTATCTTACCATCCTTGAAAAACACTATGGCAAGGAAACTGTCGACAATGTAATAAGCAGAATTACCACATCCCTTTACAAGTACACTGAGGATGAACAGACCTTTACAGAAGTGAAAATAGCACTTGGCAACCTTATTGAAAAGACTATTAAAGAGGGTGTAATAAAGTAATATTTAATGCGCATTGGGCTGAATCCCAATGCGCATGTTTATTTTAATATTTGCCGGAGGGATGAAAATGTATATCTGGACCGCATCAGCCAATGAAAGAGTTTACAAAAATACGCGCATAACAAGAAATTCAATGAACTTTCTTATCCTTGAGAGCGCAAAAAATGCATATGTATCAGGGCAGATTCTTCTTAGGAGCATTGAAGGGTTTGAGGTACTTGATGTAAAGGCACATACGGATCTTCCTTGCGACATCTACTATCAGCGCTACAATGTCTTCAACGATGGACTGCCTTATCCTGATGAACTTGTGGATATAAAGCATGAAGGCAAGCTGCTTGTACATGCTCACAGTACTCAAGGAATATGGCTAAATCTTTTCATACCAAAGGAAGCAAAAGAAGGCAGGTTGAATTTCCACGTTGAAATATCCACCTCCCAAGGGATTTTCACAGTTCCCGTATACCTCAATATATACAATGTAACTATACCTGATACTAAGAACTCGGAATTCAATCTCGAATACTTTTTCCTTCCTTTTGACTTTTTCCCGTACAAGGACAAAAAAGAGGTAAAAAGTTTTGCCAATTACGGATATAAAAGGTATTCAGACAAGTGGTGGGAGCTAATGGGCGAATATGCAAAGAGTTTTTTGCAAATCAGAAACAACTCTTTGGATATTAGAATTATGCCTTTGCTTGCAGATGCAGGTTCGAGGGAAGTTGAGAACAACAAGTGGGAATTCAACTGGGAGCTGTTTGACAGGTTTGTGAAATTCTTTATTGATAAAAAGGCTGTAAAAAGTCTATCCTGTTGTTCCATTATTAACCCTGTTTTGAATGATACTGTTTTGTGTCTGGATGAACACTCAAACATTGTTTCTGTAAAGATTGAAAGTGAGAAAGGGGAGGCCTTTACAGATGCGTTCTACAGTGCATTGTATGAACATATCAGGGAACTTGGACTACTTGATATTTTCAGAATGAGGCTGCAGGATGAACCCCATCAGGACAAATACTGGATTTGGGCAAGAAAAAAGGTTGAAAGATTGATGCCAGGCGTTGTATGCGGAGAACCATTGGATATGCTGTCCGTATCCAAGCAATTAAAAGATTATTGTGACCAGTTCATACCTAGAATTGAGGTTTATGAGGAAGGAGTGGACTTCTTCAGAGACATGCAAAATGCAGGCAAGGAAGTCTGGGTATATTCCTGCTGTTTTCCTGAAGAACACTGGTTCCTCAACAAATTTACAGATCACCCCCATGTCCATTCCAGACTGATGACCTGGGCATGCTATTCTCAAAACATTACAGGATTTCTTCATTGGGGCTACAACTATTTTGCAGAGAATGATCTGTACAGCTGTCTACCCAATGCCAGGTTCAAAGGTGACGGCCACATAGTTTATCCAAATACGGAACACAATACAATAAACATCTCAACAAGATTCATTGCAACAAGAGATGGAATACAGGACTATGAGCTGTTGAAAATTGCTGAAAGAAAATTTAAGGACGATGCCTTTGCACTGTCTAGAAGGATTGCAAGAAGCTTTTTGGAATTTGATAATGATCCTGAATCCGTTGACAATACAGTTTCAAAACTGCTGAAACTTGCGGAAGTATCGCAAAACATGATATGATTGTGTCATGGAATGGTTAACATTGAAATTTGTAGTTATTGCTTATTATGCCATTATGAATATTATTGGATTCCTTGTGATGGTTTCAGATAAAAGAAAATCCATATATAAAAGAACCCGTACCAGGGAATCCACACTTTTCCTCATATCCATACTAGGAGGAGCTTTGGGTGTGTTTCTTGCCATGCATATCTTTCGACATAAAACAATGCATAACAGTTTTGTTTATGGAATACCTGCGATACTAATTGTTCACATTCTTTTGATATCATATATAGTGTACAATTATCCTAATCTATTTAAGTAATGAAAGGTGGATATTGAAATGGTTATACAATGGTTTCCGGGCCATATGGCAAGGGCTAGACGAGTATTAAAAGAAGGGCTTGCCATGGTGGATATTGTTGTGGAAATGGTTGATGCAAGAATACCGATAAGCAGCAGAAACCCGGAAATAGACAAGATAATAGGGGACAAGCCTAGAGTTATAGTTTGCAACAAGGCTGACCTGGCTGATGCAGAGATGAATAAGTTTTATGAAAAGTATTTTAATGCAAAAGGCATTAATGTCATCTTTACAGATTCAAAAACAGGCAGCGGTGTAAGGAATGTTTTGAAGGAAATTGAGAATGTAATGTCTGAGAAGATGGAGAGACAAAAGGCAAAGGGACGAAAAACCATGATTATTAAAGCGATGATTGTCGGTGTCCCTAATGTCGGCAAGTCCTCCTTTATCAACCGCATCACAAAAAAATATTCTGCTGTAACAGGCGACAAGCCTGGTGTTACAAGGAACAAGCAGTGGCTGAAAGCAAATGACAATGTATATCTTTTGGACACTCCAGGTCTTTTATGGCCAAAACTTGAGGATCAGGAGGCTGCAAAAAAACTTGCACTAACCGCTGCAATAAAAGATGACATCCTGGATACATCGCTGCTTGCAGTTTACCTTCTTGAGTTTTTAAGAGACAAGTATCCAGGCTCAATTCAGGGCAGGTACAAATTCGATCCAAAAGATATGGCCGGAGTACAGATGCTCGAGGAATGCGGTAAAAGAAGAGGATGTCTTGTTCAAGGTGGAGAAGTAGATTACCAAAGGGCATCTACTGTGGTTCTTGATGATTTTCGAAGCGGCAGGCTTGGCAAAATTACTCTTGATCATGATGTGGAGGAAGACAGGGAGGACACAAGTGACTGAAGATATAAATATGCTAGAGTATGAAAACGACCTTAAAAAAGAAGGAATATATATTGTAGGTGGAATTGATGAGGCTGGTCGCGGCCCTCTTGCAGGTCCTGTGGTTGCCGCTTGCGCTGTTTTTGATACAAGGAATCCATTGCCCGAAGCAAGGGATTCCAAGAAACTAACAGAAAAGAAAAGAGAGGCTCTTTTTGAAAAAATATTGGAAAACTGTCTTGCATACGGAATAGGTATTGTGGACAATGATGTGATAGATGAAATCAACATACTAAATGCCACATACCTGGCAATGCAAAAGGCAGTGCTGAATTTAAAGGACAAAAAACCAGAAGTTGTTCTGGTTGATCATGTACATATTCCTGATATTGATATCAAGCAGATATCAATTACCAACGGTGATGCATTAAGTCTCTGTATAGCAGCTTCCTCAATTATAGCCAAAGTAACCAGGGACAGAATAATGAGGGAGCTGGATTTGCTGTACCCTGGCTATGGCTTTGCAAAACATAAAGGTTATGGGACCAAAGCCCATTACGAGGCTATCGAGCAATTGGGCATCTCCCAAGTACATAGAAAGACATTTGTGAAAAAATACATGACTACTTCATAATCAGTCTCATTCGTCGTACGTTGGACCTGTAATATCCCTTTTCCTGACCTTCAACACCCCAGCTGCCTGAGAACTGGAGCCAGCATGTTATACCATCTGGTTCCAACCATTTGAGAGGCAGTCTTGGGCAATAAAGAGTGAAGTTTTTGCCTTCCCAATATTCTTCCACATGAACAAGCGAAAAAGGCCCATAGGGTTCGGGAGCTTCGAAAATCAACAGGTCTGTACCATCTTCGGGGGAGAAATCCTTATGAAATCTCCAGCTGAACATCAAATACCTGTCAATGCTTGCAAGATAAACCATTTCAGGTACTCCCAGCCATTTGAATTGGAATGGATTCATCTAAATCATGACTCCAAACTGCCTCATATGAGGGTGTAAAAGAGCAAACCCATTCCCAGGATTCTTTTCTGGTAATACTGTCTTTTGGAACGCGGCCAAGACGAATATTGCTGCCATTGTCCCACTGGTTGCTCTGGAGACAGGGTATGTTTCTCCTTTAACACTGTTATCGGGATAGGGTATTCTATCACTCAGCCATTCAATTCCTTTTATGTATGTACTTTTAGGTATGTGAGAAAAAACAGTCATGGCACAAGCTCCTTTCAAGATGCTGTTATTTAGTATATTTCATAATCCAGAAGATTTGAATATATGGAATGGGATAAAACAATGGACAAATCCGATATATTATTTAATACAATTTTCAAGATTACAGGGTTGACATTATTGTATTTTTGTATACAATGTTGTATACTTGCATACGCTTAATTCATAATGTGTATTAAGCGATTTTTTTGTATTATGGGGGTTATTATGAAGTACTCGGAAATGAACAAGGAACAACTCTTAAACGAACTAAAGAAGCAAAGAGAAAGGTACAACTACTACCAAAGCAAAAAATTATCCTACGACATGACAAGAGGCAAACCTGCACCTGAGCAGCTTGACCTTTCCAATGAGATGCTTGATATCGAGTATGTTGGGGATTTCAAAGCAGAAAATGGCTTTGATTGCAGAAACTATGGAATTCTTGACGGTCTTCCTGAAGCAAAAAAACTGATGGGAGATATCATGGGTGTCGATGCATCAAAAGTTATTGTGTGCGGCAACTCCAGTTTGAATATAATGCATAATATACTCACAAAATTCATGTTAAGCGGCGTAGGGGATGGATTTGCACCATGGAGCAAACTCGAAAAAGTGAAATTCATATGTCCTGTTCCCGGATATGACAGGCATTTTACCATATGCGAAAACCTTGGTATAGAAATGATTCCCGTGGAGCTTAAAGAAGACGGTCCAGACATGGATTTGGTTGAAAAGCTTGTCAGGGAGGACGAAAGTATCAAAGGCATGTGGGCAATGCCCAGATACAGCAATCCCGATGGTTGTACATATTCCAATGAAACCATTAAAAGAATTGCAAGCATGGAATGTAAAGCCAAAGATTTCAGGGTTTTCTTTGATGATGCATATGCAGTACATTTCTTGGAAGACGGACCTGAAAAGATACTGAATATTGTTGATGAATGTGAAAAGAATGGAAATGCAAACAGAGCTTTTGTATTCTGCTCCACATCGAAGATAACCTTTGCCGGAGGAGGCATATCTGCTGTTGCATCAAGCAAAGCCAATATTGAGTGGTACAGCAAATACTTGTTCACCCAGACAATTGGTTTTGACAAACTGAACCAGTTAAGACATGTAAAGTTCCTTAAAGATTATGAAGGCATTGTCGAGCACATGAAAAAGCATGCCAAACTACTTAAACCAAAGTTCGACATTGTATTGAACAGCCTTGAAGAAGAACTAAACGGTCTTGACAGACTTGAATGGAGCAAACCAAAAGGCGGTTACTTCATCAGCATAAACACACTTGACGGTCTTGCCGACAAGGTTGTGTCTCTTTCGAAAGATTGCGGCGTGATGTTAACCCCTGCCGGATCCACATTCCCTTACAAAAAAGATCCAAGAAACAGAAACATAAGGATTGCACCTTCATTTCCATCTGTTTCAGATTTGGCGGAAGCGGTCAGGGTATTGTGTGTATGCGTAAAAATCTGTTCTCTTGAATATTACTACTATAAACTCTAACAAAATGTGGTATAAAAATGTAACATCATTTGGATGTTACATTTTTATGGAAAGGAAATGTCAAGTTATGAGGAATTTCAAGGATATTGAATACAATCCCAAAAGCTATTGGGAAACCATGAGCGAAGATGAATTAAAGAAAGCCATGGCGTTTTCAAAAGACTATATTGATTTTATGAATGCCGGCAAAACTGAAAGGGAAGTAGTCGAACATATAGTGGATATTGTAAAGAATGCCGGTTATGAAGATTTTGATGAAATTATAAAGCAGGGTAAGAAACTTGTACCCGGACAGAAGATATATTCTGTATCAAATGAAAAAGCACTTATTCTGGCGGTAATAGGGGAAAGCGATCCTGAAAAGGGTTTCAGAATGATAGGCTCCCATGTGGATGCCCCAAGATTGGATTTCAAACCGCTGCCACTATATGAGGATTCCTCCTTTGCACTGGCAAAAACCCACTACTATGGCGGTATCAAGAAGTATCAATGGGTTGCAATTCCACTTGCAATGCATGGAGTTGTTGTAAAGAATGACGGAACGAAAGTTAGAATAAGGATAGGGGATAAGGAGGACGATCCTGTTTTCACAATAAGCGACCTTCTGCCGCATTTGTCACAGGATCAGCTTAAAAAAGAAGCTTCCAACTTTATTCTTGGTGAGAACCTGAATGTATTCTTAGGTTCAATGCCTCTGAAAATGGATGGAGATGCTAAGGAAACGAACCTTATTAAAAAGAACATATTGGGATACCTTTATGACAATTATGGAATATGCGAGATGGATTTTTCATCCGCAGAGATTGAAATTGTACCTGCATTCAAGGCAAAAGACGTGGGTCTTGATAGAAGCCTTGTTGGAGCATATGCACAGGATGACAGAATCTGCGCATATACATCATTGAGAGCCATACTTGAAATTGAAAAGCCAGAAAAAACATGCATCTGCTATTTTTCTGACAAGGAGGAAATCGGCAGTGTAGGAATAACTGGTGCCAGGTCAAATCATTTTGAATCATTTATTTATGAACTATGCTATGCTCTTACAAAGGATTCAAATCCATTGATCGCTAGAAGAGCACTAAAGGCAAGCAAAATGCTTTCTGCTGACGTTACAGCCGGATTTGATCCAACATTCCCGGAAGTTTCCGACAAAACCAATGCAACCTATCTGGGCAAGGGTATCAGTATTGCAAAATACACTGGTGCACGAGGAAAGAGTGGAGCAAGCGATGCAAATCCTGAGTTCGTTGCCGAGTTTACATCAATCCTAAATAAGGAAAACATACCTTGGCAGATAGGTGAGATGGGCAAAATCGATCTCGGAGGAGGCGGTACCATAGCCCAGTATATGGCAGACATAGGAATAGAGGTACTCGACTGCGGTCCTGGTGTTCTATCCATGCATTCTCCTTTTGAGATTACTTCAAAAGCAGATATATACGGATGCTACAAGGCTTACAAATGTTTTTATGAAAATATTTTGTAGAAACGAACATGAAAAGGAGACACTCCGCAAGGAAGTTGTCTCCTTTTTTTGCATCAAATATTTATAATTTTGTCTGTAACGTTTTTACTCCTTTTATCTCTAATATATGGGAGGGTGATAGCGATTGTAAAATTAAGAGATGCACATTATTGCAATCTAAAGCTTTTTCTAATTTTTCTGCCATTTAATCGAATCAATGATTTGGCAATCAGAATTGCTTATGCTGCAATACAGATTGATTTACTTAGTCCATATGCCATTGTTCAGCTTTCTTTCAGGGCTGTTTTTAAATAATGCCAAAACCTGCAAGAACCAATTAGCACGAATACTCCCGTTATATATCCTGCTTCAAACATTTGCTGTGGTAATTGGTAATGGTGCGGTTAATCTTTTGACACCATATTGGCATTTGTGGTACTTGCTGAGCTACAGTATATGGATCTGTCTGGCGTGGATTTGGTTTCGATTTTGTAATGGGAAAGGTAAAATCATTATACTTGTATGCTCGGTTGTGATTGGTTGTCTTGCTGGACTTGTTCCGTTCATAGGGCGTGAACTTTCTTTGTCAAGAACATTAGTGTTTCTGCCGTATTTTTGGACAGGTCTGATATGCAACCCGAAGTTTCCCTGGAAAAAGATGAGAATAGATGGAATTGCTGCATTGACAACTGCTTTCATACTAATGGTATGCATAGGTTATGAGATTCCGGTAAAATTCCTTTATCAAGCTACTGCATACGAGCATATTGGCAAAGGTGTGTTGTTTAGGTTTGTTTGTTATCTAATTGGTGGATCACTGGGGTTATTCCTGCTTGCATTTACACCGACAATAAGATTACCGTTTACAAAAGCCGGTGCTAATACAATGCCAGCCTATTTAATTCACGCACCGATTGTATTATACTTACGGGAGTTGAACATTCAGTGGCCGTTATACATAATAATTACTTTTGTTTTTCTATATGCAATATATATGCTTTTGCGGTGGCACAGCAGCTTATACGGTATCGTACCTACAGAGAGGAGGGATAGTAGGTGGCTACCTTTCAAAAAGTCTATGAAGAATACGCGCAGCCCGTTTATCGATTCCTATTATCCCTGACAGGCTATGATGACTTGGCAGAGGAGCTACTGTCAGAAACCTTTTATCAAGCGTTTAGGTATATTGACAGATTTGAAGGGAGATGCAACCTATATACATGGTTGTGTCAAATTGGAAAAAACGCTTGGATTAAAGAGTGTCGTAGAAACAATAGATATAGTGAAATCGGATTGGATGATTTGACAATTCCTGACAACAAACCTTCATTGGAAGAACAGAATATCAACAAGGAAATGTACTGCAAAGTTCTCAAGGCACTTCAAGACTTGTCTGATCCATACAGGGATGTTTTCATCCTTCACGCTATCGGCGAGGTCAAATTGAAGGAAATCGCCAGTATTTACGGAAAAAGCGAAAGTTGGGCAAGGGTTACATATTTCAGAGCAAAACAACAGATTGCACAGGAGGTTTTAAAATGATATTGGATTGTAAGGTCATAGAGGATTTGCTGCCTCTATATTTGGACAATGTATGTTCTGACTCAAGCAAACAACTGGTAGAAGAGCATTTAAAAGAATGTGAAGATTGTAGAAAGATGATAAATACAACACAGATGGTTGGTGTTCCGCACTTCGAACCGGAAAGACCTGCAGTAGATAATGCAGTGAGAAAGGGATTAAAAAGAATCCGTTTTCGCTGGTGGGCATCAATTCTGATCGTGATTATCATTGTGCCGATGGTATTTCTCGGTTGGAACCAGTATCATGGACTTGGAGTTCATATTACCAATATTTATGAACTGCAAATCGGTAATGCCTTTATGAAATATTTGGATGAAGGCAACTATGAGAAAGCATATAGCTATATTGATATCGCAGGCTTGAAGCAGGAATGGTTGAAACGTTGGTTTGATGAAGAAAAGCTGAAAAATATTGAGGCGGACGGCCTTGCAAAATTCTGTGAATTAGGAGCCAAACTGGAGGAGCACGGGGGTATTCAGGGCTATGAGTATGTGGGAATATCCCATTGCGGTCATGATAATGACGGTACGCCTATCTATCAGATGATATTTAAAGTCAACTACGCCGGCAAAGAAACCTTGTTTGATATTATGGTTTCCAATGATGGAATCGAATATTTCAGCGGCAGTGGAAGTTTCAAAACAGATCCGCTTGCTCAATTTGCTATATGGAGTGAATATCTCTGGCAGGATTATGAAGGATGTTACTATGACCCTGAATTAAATGAGTATGTTTATCCGAATAAATAGCTGCAAAGCAAAGCCTTGGGGTTCATTTATTCCTGTTTCTCATTTTCATTTCCTCTACCCATTTAAGGTAGTCAGAAACTCTTTTTTCATAGCCATTGAGTGTAGGTTCGTAGTATTTGGTTCCTCTCATAATATCGGGAAGGAATTCCAAATCAGCCACATTGCCTTCGTAATCATGGGCGTATTTGTAGCCGTCACCATATCCAATATCCTTCAATCCTTCAGCAACAGGATTTCTAAGATAATATGGAACTTCTCCTGTGTCTTTTGTAGAAACATCGTCCATTGCCTTGTTAATCGCCATATATGCCGCATTTGACTTGGGACTTGATGCCACTGTAATTGCAGCGTGGGCAAGAATAATTCTTGCTTCAGGCATGCCAATCATGCGAACCGCTTCAGCTGCTGCGGTTGCGACCAAAAGTGCGGTAGGATTTGCAAGCCCCACATCCTCAGATGCACAAATGACAATTCTTCTGGCAAGGAAGTTAATATCCTCTCCAGCATATAAAGCTCTTGCCAGATAGAATACCGCAGCATCAGGATCACTGCCCCTCATGGATTTTATAAAAGCGCTTATGTTGTTGTAGTGCTCCTCTCCAGACTTGTCAAATTTTATGGTCCTTTTTTGCATGCATTCACTAATGATGTCCAAGGTTATATTAAAGCCTTGCGTCATGTCCGTCTCCGTACTTAAAACCGCCAGTTCCAGAGCGTTTAAAGCAACTCTTGCATCGCCGTTGCAGTTGTTTGCAATAAACTCAAGGGCTTCATCATCTATTGTTATATTC
>JAAYLF010000198.1 GCA_012522035.1 Clostridiaceae bacterium | reverse complement strand
TTACTATACTGTCAAAGTACTGGATGACTTTGCTGATATTGTAAATGCGGTGGAAAAGAAGGTGGATATTTTGTTCCCTGCAGGGATCAGCACCTTTGGTAGACAGATTGAGTGGGCTCCGTTCAGGACGGCTGTTCCTTTTGGGTATCGAAAGGGCGATATTCTTTCAGGAAATGCGTCGCCAACTCCAGGAACGGACGAGAAAGGAGCAACTGCTGCGATAAAGTCCTACTGCAAGATAGATCATGTAAAGCAGGCCTGCGGATCTGCGCTGGATATAAAGTTGTATCCTGCAACGGTAAAGGGGGAGAACGGAACCAATGCTCTTGTTTCCCTCATTAAAGGGTTTGTAAAGTTGGGAGGATTCTTTATGCAGATTGATGTGGTTGATGCAAATGTGCTGAAGAGAGCACAGGAAAATCCCAAAGAATACAAGACCCTTTCTGTAAGGGTGTCAGGATGGAACGCAAGGTTTGTTACGCTTAATAAAGAGTGGCAGAATATGATAATAGAAAGAACAACCCTGGGAGTATAGAAATGGCTTTGATTACGAACATACAAAGGTTTTCAATTCATGATGGCGATGGAGTAAGAACTACAGTATTTTTAAAGGGATGTCCTTTGAACTGCGTATGGTGCCACAATCCTGAATGCATTAAGCCGAATAATGAAATATTGTATGTGAAGAATTTCTGCATTCATTGTCGTATGTGTGAAAAAATATGTGAAAAAAGTGCTCATATGTTTGATGGCATGGAGCATAATTATCATAGGGACAAGTGCGTGCTTTGTCTTTCGTGTGCGAAGGTCTGTCCTGCGAAGGCCATTGAACAGGTGGCAACTGATATGACTGTTGACGATGTGTTGGGTGAGGTTTTGAAGGACAGGGATTTTTTCGGTGACATGGGTGGCATAACTCTGTCGGGTGGCGAACCGCTAGTGAATGAGGAGTTTTCTATTGAACTGCTTTCCAAGGCAAAACGGGCCGGTATAACAACATGTGTTGAAACAAGCGGATATTTTGATTCTGATATTGTTCCATCACTTGCAAGGGTGGCGGATTTGGTCTTGTTTGACTTGAAGGATGGGAATGAAGACAGGCACAAGGAAAACACCGGTGTTGGCTATGAGAGGATATTGAAAAACCTTTGGCTACTAGACAGTTACAAGGTAGAGACAGTACTAAGATGTATTATGGTCAAGGGGGTCAATATGGACAAGGTCAACTATGAGTTCATTGCCGAAGTTTATGGATGCCTTGGGAATGCAAGGGGGGTTGAGCTGATACCGTATCATACTTACGGAGGATCAAAGAGTGAACAGTTGGGTTATGCGGATAATGGTAGAAAAGAGTGGGTTCCTGACCAGGAGGATCTCTTGGAGGCTAAAAGGTATCTTGAGAATTTGGGAGCACGTTTAATTTAGAGGATTTTAGGGAGACTTTTTAAGTCTCCAAGTTTTTTTGCATTTTTTTCTTTAAAAGGGGTTGACAAATATTTTTACTATGATATTATATCTATGTCGAACTCAGTTCGACTTGATACAAAGTGTTAGAAGGGATACAAAATGTCAAAACAACATGCAGAACTTATGGAACAGAAAGGAATAAAAGTATCACACCAAAGGCTGAGAATATTGGATTACCTCGAGAAGAATCGCGTTCATCCGACTGCCGACATGATACTAAACGATCTGAAGGATGAAATGCCTTCCTTATCAAAGTCAACCGTATACAAGACACTGAACACATTTGTGGAAAAAGGTGTGCTTAGAGAGTTGACAATTGAGGAGAATGAGATAAGATACGAGTATAACTTACAGGACCATGGACACTTTAAATGTATTGAATGCGGGAAGGTCTTTGACTTCGAGTACCGTTTCGATGTGGATGACATAAAGGAATTGAAGGGATTCCGCATTGATGACAAGAATATATATTTTAAGGGTCTGTGCAGGGACTGCAATAGTTCCAAGGTCATGTAGGGAATAAACGTAAAGGAGGAAAAAAGAATGAAAAAGTATTTGTGCACTGTATGCGGTTACGTATACGATGAAGCAGAAGGAGAAGGCGAATTTCCAGCTGGTACAAAGTTTGAAGATTTGCCTGAGGATTGGGTTTGTCCTGACTGTGGCGTAGGCAAGGATATGTTCGAGGAGATGGAGGAGTAATCCAATATTCTTTGGGGCAGGGGACTGAATAATTTACGTAGCAATATTGAGTGGCGGGAAAATTCCTCCCATGTTCAAAGTTCATTTGTGTTGTTGACATTGCGTTATCCTTTTAAAATTTGGAATATTTAAAATTTTGGAAGGAGATTGATATTATGAAAAAGTTTGTTTGTCAAGTTTGTGGTTATGTTTATGAAGGAGAAAGCGCACCGGATGCTTGCCCACAGTGCAAGGCGCCTGCATCAAGATTCACGGAGCAGTCTGGTGAAAGGACATGGGCTGCAGAGCATGTTATTGGTATTGCACAGGGTGTAAGAGAGGACATAATTGAAGACTTAAGAGCAAACTTTATGGGAGAGTGCACTGAGGTGGGCATGTATCTTGCAATGGCAAGAGTTGCTCACAGGGAAGGTTATCCAGAGATTGGTCTTTATTACGAGAAGGCAGCTTATGAGGAAGCTGAGCATGCTGCGAAGTTTGCAGAATTGCTTGGAGAAGTTGTAACCGACTCTACAAAGAAGAACTTGGAGATGCGTGTTGAAGCTGAAAATGGCGCAACCGCAGGAAAGGCCGATCTCGCAAAGCGTGCAAAAGAGTTGAACTTGGATGCCATCCATGATACAGTTCATGAAATGGCAAGAGATGAAGCAAGACATGGCAAAGCCTTCGAAGGCCTGCTAAAGAGATACTTCGGTTAATATGTGTATATCGTGACCCTCTATGGGTCACGATTTTTCTGTTATTAGTTCCTTCTTTAAGAGTTTTATCTTTTCTTTCAATGTTTCGATTACAACAAGTCTTGTATTGTTGCATTTTACACAGGATAGAAGACTTATATAGTTTTCCAAATCATCAAGATATGAGATTATCAATTCATTATCCATAATATGTACCTGCCTTTATTCCATTTGAAAATGTATATTCAAAAGGCAACAAAAAAATACGGCGTATTGGAGTAGCTTTGGTACTACATTACAATTATTGACGAGACTTGCAAAATGCTTGTTTGTCAATAAACAGAAAAGAAGTACTTGACGTAGCCAAGTAAAGAGCATGGGCTTAAAGGAATGAAAAACTTAGAAATAAATCTCTATAATTGATGTTAAAAGACCACACGGACAATTGCCGTGTGGTCTGGAAATGCAAGTTTTATGTAGGCATAATTAGCCTAAAACATTTATCAGTAAACCTGCAGCTATTGCGGAACCTATAACGCCTGCTACGTTTGGACCCATTGCATGCATGAGCAGATAGTTGTTGGGGTTTTCTTTTCTTCCAACATCATGCGCAACTCTTGCAGCCATTGGAACTGCGGATACTCCTGCAGCACCTATAAGTGGGTTAACTTTTCCGCCAGTTACTTTATACATCAGCTTGCCAATCAATACTCCGCCAGCTGTTCCGAATGAGAAAGCTACAATGCCAAGACCCAGAATTCCCAGTGTTTGTGGGTTTAAAAATCTGTCAGCAGTGGCAGTTGCGCCAACGGATACGCCGAGCATAATTGTTACTATATTCATAAGCTCATTGGACATGGCTTTTGCCAGTCTGTCTGCAACGCCGCTTTCTTTAACGAGGTTGCCAAACATAAGCATTCCCACAAGGGTTGCAGCTGAAGGCAGAAGCAGTGATACAAGAACAGTTACGAGAATTGGGAAAATTATCTTCTCTCTCTTTGAAACTTCTCTTGACTGCTTCATAACAACCATTCTTTCCTCTTTGGTTGTCAGGGCTTTCATAATGGGTGGTTGAATAACAGGCACCAATGCCATGTATGAGTATGCTGCAATTGCAATTGCGGGTAATAAGTCAGGCGAGAGTATGCTGGCAGTATAGATAGCAGTCGGACCATCCGCTCCGCCAATTATTGCTATTGCGCCTGCGTCCTGGGGTGAGAAAAAGGGAATTGCGCATGCTCCAAAAAATGTGAGGAAAATACCCAGTTGTGCTCCTGCTCCCATCAGCAGCGACTTGGGGTTTGAAAGAAGCGGGCCAAAGTCAGTCATTGCACCTATGCCAAGGAAGATAAGGGGTGGATAAATACCCAGTTCGACACCTTGGTACAGGTAATATATTAAGCCTTTTGCTCCTCCTGTTGCTTCAAGCTGTTCCAGAGCCTCTTGCGTATACTT
>JAAYLF010000197.1 GCA_012522035.1 Clostridiaceae bacterium | reverse complement strand
GTTCGGGAGTTTGACAGTTAGTTATTAAAAATAAGAGTTCGAGAAGCCTGAAACCCATTGAGAAATGGGCTTTTTTGATGCAAAAAATCTGTCAAATTAATAATTCTGTAAACTTTATAAACTTAGTACATTTTCCTTTTGACAAAACAAATCTCATGACTTATTATTTACTCGAGTAATATTAACTCTTTATTCTGTTAATAAATTTTTTTGGAGGAATGATTTATATGCATCGAAACGACATTCATATCAGAGATCCATTTATTCTACCCTATGAGGGTCAATATTATCTATATGCAAGCAATTGGCCTCATGGATTCAAGGCTTACTCTAGCAAAGACCTTGAAAGCTGGAGCACTCCGGTGGAAATTATCCGTTTTTCGGAAGACTTCTGGGCTAAACTAGACTTCTTTGCACCGGAAGTACATATTTATAATGGCAGCTTCTATCTTTTTGCCACTCTGAGAAGCGATACGAGCTACCGCGGTATACAAATCTTTAAAGCAGCCTCCCCACTGGGGCCATTTACGGCGATTTCCGACGGTCCGGTGACCCCCTCTGACTGGAGCTGCCTTGACGGCACCCTGTATGTCAGTTCGAAGGGTACTCCCTATATGGTTTTCTGCCACGAATGGACACAAATCAAAAATGGAACCGTCTGCTATGCACAGCTCAGTGATGATCTTACACATTTTGTGAATGAGCCCAAGACCATGTTTTCGGCTCGTGATTATTCTTTTGTCAAGCATATTACCGATGATACAGAAAACTTCGTTACTGATGGACCATTTTTATATCGATGCCAAAACGGAGATCTTCTACTTCTCTGGTCAAGTTTTGGTAAAGAAGGATATCTGCAGAGTGTACTGAAGTCGGATAACGGTGAAATCGATGGCAACTGGATCGCTCAGCCCCTATTGTTTGAAAAGGACGGTGGTCACGGTATGCTTTTCCACACGTTTGATGGAACTCTTAAACTGGCTCTTCACACTCCAAATCGCCCAGCTGGCGCAGAGCGTATGGCATTATTTGATATTACAGAAGACAATGGAACCTTAGTAATAACCTCCTCTACTCAGGGCTTCAAAGCATTACCGTGATTAAATTCGAGCCACCATTTCTTGGGTCTTTCAGTAACACAATGCTTGAAAAAAACATGGTGATTTCTGTCAGCATTCCCCTTTGCGAAGCCAGTATCAACGGAATGCGTATGGAAGACGGATATCTGATGACGGAAACAGGATCGGAAAGACTTACAGACTGTCCGCGACAGATCAAGTCCGGATTTTTCGCTTCATGAATTTTTGGGGATTGTCCTGAAAGATTGTGGGGAGCTAACAGAACCCACCATGAAGCAATCGGATTCTATCGGGACTTTCACACTTTTAAGCTTCTAAATTCCCTTGAAACTGATAAACTCAAGGTCAGGTGAACAGACTTTACAAGAAGCAGCCCGAAGGCTCGACTAGGAGAATGTAGAACAATTCCTCAATACCCTTCTAAGAATATTGTGCAACAAGGCTAAGGCAATATCAATTATGAAATTTAGCGGCCAAGAATGGCAGCTTGTCCACCAGCTGGCAGAGTGGACGAAAAGATATGAATAATGAAGAAATGAATTGCTATGAAACTTCCAGTTACTTACTGGGAATTGTATAGAATTGTTTTAACAAATACTACTATACGAGGAGAATATAGATGAAGATTACACGAGCGGATGTAGCAAAATTAGCGCAAGTCTCGACGGCAACTGTATCATATGCATTAAACCATCCGAAGAAAATAAGTTTAAAAACCAGAGAAAGAGTTATGAAAGCGGTAAAAACACTTGATTATCATCCAAATATGGTTGCCAGAAGCATGACAACAGGAAAAACAATGCAAATAGGTATTGTTTTAGAGGATTTATCAAATCCGTTCTATGGAGAAATTGTCAGAGGATTTGAAAGCGCAGCCAATAAAATGAAATATTTTGTAAATATATGTACAAGCTTGCATAACCTAGATGATTATTTTGATAACTTTATTACCAGAAATGTGGACGGAATCTTTGTAGCTGCATTACCGCATCAATTTCATGTAGAAAAATTATATAATCTAGTATGAATTCGAAAAGTGCGATGGAAATTTTGTAGGAAACTGGTGAAATAGTAACAAAAGAAAAATTATCCAATAATTAACTATTAGCTGTACATTGAAAACCGAATATGCTGCGGACATGAAGAAAAAAAGAGCATGGCAAAGCTAACCCATTGTATTAGGGCATTTAAAATCTTCAAAAAGACATTTTAGGAATTCAGTATATATCAAGCAACTTTACCGGACAACTCTTCAAGCAAAGGAAGAATACTGAAGCAGGTATGCTTAATCCAGGCATCCAGATGGACATTCACAGCAGCCATGGTAGCCCGCATAAAACGCTCTCTTGAACTACGGCGGTTTCCGGCTTCAATATCGTAGTCTTTAAAAAGCCTTTTATGACTACGTTCCACAGTAGTCCGACGTTTCATCATTTCCTTGAAGGCATCTGAACTACGTGAGACCGGAGGGAATAATCTGGGGTCGTAGTCCGGCTTTATGTACACAGTCCTTCCATAAGGGTTGTCAGTACAACTGCAAGGCTTTTCAATGCCATGATAGTCAAACCAGCACCTGTGCTTTATTCCTTTGGGGAATGAATATCCGCAATTTTGATAGGGTATACCGCCCATACAAATAGGGTTACCGTTATCATCAAAGCATAAAACTCCAGGCGGCAGATCCTTATAAGGATACTTCACATTGGAGTCAAGAGGAATAAAAGGGATCATTGAAAAATGTTGCAAAAGCTGGTAAGTAGGATAATTATCCATGGCGCCGTCCGCAATATAGTTTTTAAAACAGATGTTGGGATAAAGCTTTCTGACTTCATCCAGGGCGAAAATGGCAATAATGCTGTCATGCCTTTGTGCTTGAGCTTTGCGCAGATAAATAGGCAAGTCGTAAGGACTGTCTGCCGCGGTACAAACAAACAGTGTATCCCCATAGAACCATTGCTCGCGGTAGCTGTCCCATCCCCAGGTAGCATCGGGGTCGGAATAACGTCTAGGGCACTTGCAGTCAAAGATGCCTTTTGACTTGCAGTCGCAGACTTTGACACCGTAGTGGCTGGCACCTGAATAATAGGGAGTACCGTCATTAGCGGTGGAAAAGTTTTTAGGGTCACCGAGAAAACCCATTTCGAGGGAATAATCGACAACACAGCGGGCCAGGAACTTCTGCAATACTATCTCAGGGTGATGCTGAGGGAGTTTATCCTGGATTGCAAGAGAGGCGAACTTTTTAACAACACCGTTATGTTTAGGGAGGACATATTTTTTACCGGCCTTAAGCTTCTTGCGGGGT
>JAAYLF010000196.1 GCA_012522035.1 Clostridiaceae bacterium | reverse complement strand
TACAATGCGAGGTTACAACAAGTGGAGTTTTAGACCATACATACCGTACGATAGGAAGTCTGACAAACCATATATCTGCCGTCTTGAACCAGGAGAAGATTACATATGCGGCGAATGGTTTGATCTGGCATACACCGGTGAACACACACTATATTATTCTCAGCTAGGGAAAGATGATGTAAAATCCCTGCCTCTTTGTAACAACCATTTTACAATGGAAAACTTGAAACCGGATACAGAGTATGAATTATTCATAAAAGGAAAGGAAAGAAGCAACACAAGAGTGGCAAGGACAGATGGTGTACCAGGAAAGGTTGTAAGTTATCTTCATTACATGGATACCCAGTATGATTTTTCAGGACACAGTCTTTGCTATTAAAGCTACCAAATGGTTCGCTGCTTGCTTCCAACGACTATTACAAAGCAAAGAGTCCACAGAATCTGACGTCTCTTTTTCGCTCCGACGACGACGGGAAAAGCTGGTATTATGTCACTGATTTGTACCCATGCTTCTGGGGCAAGCTGTTCTACCACAAAGGCAGCGTATATATGCTGGCTACAGCCAATGAATATGGCGATTTGTTGATTGGCAGATCAGATGACGAGGGAAGAAACTGGTCCACCCCAACAGTTATCTTCAGAGGTTCGAACAGTTGCTTTGAAAGCGGCTTTCACAAAGCACCAAATAATGTTGTTAGGGCATATGGAAGATTGTGGACCAGCATTGATTACGGATCGTGGGTAAGAAAAAGCTTTAGCAACTCCATTTTCTCCATTGATGAGAATGCAGACCTTTTGCAAGCTGAAAACTGGTGTTGCAGTGGTTTTCTAAAACATAATCCCAATTGGGCAAATGCTGAAGACATTCCCGGGGCTATAGAAGGTAATATTGTTGTAGCTCCAGATGGTTCTATTGTAAACATGCTGAGATACTCAAAGAACAAGGCAAATGCTAAAAATCGATCCTGACAAATATGAAGAAAAGCCTCCGTCAAAGGTGGAGTTTCAATATCCTTCTGCATTTATCGATAACGATATTCTATATGTCCTTTTAAGAACTGCTTTCAATCATGCTTTCAACTATCACGATGCAAATTACATAACATTTCACAAGTACTTGAAAAATATAAAAGGAAAAGCGGCATGGCAGGCAATTAACGCCATACCATGCCGGCTTTTCCAGGATTGATAAATGAAGTGCTAGTTGGAAGGTAGTCCTATACTTGTATACAACTCTCTTTCAAGTTCTACTCCGGAGTAGTAGTGCTTTAATATTTCATCGTATGTTTTTCCTTCATCTGCCATCGTAATTGCTCCAAGCTGACTCATTCCTACGCCATGTCCGGTACCTATGGTTATTATCAATATTGTATCCTTGTTAAACTCTCTAAAAATCATGTTTGTTGATCGCAATCCCAGTATTGAACGTGCAGCAATGCCGGACATTTCTACACCACCTATGGTGATTTTTTTGATGCGTCCTGTAGAGCTTCTTTCAATATTGGTTATTGATTCCATAATATTGTACGGTTCTGCCTTGAAGTTGTATCCATATGCTTTTTTGAATCTTGCTACAAAATCACTTTTACTAAAGTACGCAAAATTGCAGTAATAATCGTTTGCAAGTTCCCCATAACTCGGTACACTTTTCAAATACTCCAGCTTCTCATACCATACGTCTTCCATGCTTTCAGTATAACCACCGCTGCTGGAAAAATACATGGCTTTTATGACTTCTCCTTCATACGTCATAACTATGCCTTTTGTCGATTCCACAGCCTTCTTCAGTTTGTTGTACAATTCCTGCCCGGTCTCCTTGCCATAGGCGGGAATTATCCCCTCGGGATCTTTCCATGCCTGGCAGTGGGTATAATCGGTACAAATAATTGCTCCGTCCTTGTGGATATTGACTCCTTCGCTATCAATGTAGAATTTGTACAGAGTATAGCTCCTGGCTGCAACCGCTTGGGCCTTTAGTGCTTCAATGTTGTTTCTAAGATTCATCTCTGCATAAACAACGCCCATAATGTAATCCTCGAGAAACATCTCTCTGACTCTTTTTTCTCCGGAGTCATATACTCTTATCAACAAATCGTCCAGGTCGTCTGTACTAATACTCCCCACAGCTGTTTGTATGTCATTATCATCTGTCTTTGGCACGTTGTCCAATTGAGACCTGATAAGGCCTATTATGCTATGAAAGTTCCTGCTTGTTAAAGGCGTTTTGGCATTTCCTGATACGATGCTAAGTACTACAAGTGCCGACAGAATTATGGATAAAACAGCATAGGATATAATATGCCTGTTAAGTTTGAACACGAGAACACCTCCATATTCATCATTACAGGTATATTATTCCTCTGTTATTGCCACTTTATTCAATTTTCTATCTAATAATTGCCAACAAAGAATGTTTAGTTGTAGAATCTAAGACTTATATCCAGTGCTTTTACTGAATGTGTAATCCTTCCTACAGAAATTATGTCAACTCCGGTTTTTGTAACTTCTACGATTCTCTGCTCATTAATATCACCAGATGCTTCAACCAGGGCTTTTTTATTTATGAGCTTTACAGCCTCCGACATCATCTCATTCGTCATGTTATCAAGCATAATGATATCTGCACCAACATCCAGTGCTTCTCGGACCATTTCGAGATTCTCGGTCTCAACTTCTATCTTTACTGTGTGAGGAATTCTTCTTCTTACCATCTCAACTGCATTCTTTATACCTCCTGCGGCAGAGATATGATTGTCTTTAATAAGTACTCCATCCGAGAGAGAGAATCTGTGGTTCTGTCCTCCCCCCACTCTCACTGCATATTTCTCCAAATATCTAAGACCAGGTGTGGTTTTTCTTGTATCCACAACATTTACAGGATAATCCTTAACAAGCTCCACAAGCTTGTTCGTGGCAGTAGCCACACCGGATAGTCTCTGCAAAAGATTTAAAGCCGTTCTCTCGCCCTTTAATATCTCTCTCGTTGGTCCCTCAATATTTGCTATAATGTCGCCTTTTTTGACTTTTGCTCCGTCCTGCAATAAGACCTCCACTTTTATATCTCTACTCAAAAGCTCAAATGTCCTAACTGCAACGGGAACACCTGCCAGCACTCCATCTTCCTTTGCAATCAGCCTCGCTTTTGAAATGCTGTTTTCTGCAATTATGTTATCAGTAGTTATATCTCCAAAAGGCATATCCTCTTCAAAAGCAGTCAATACTACCTTGTCTACATGTTTCATGTCCAAGTATACTTTGTTCATAGCCAATTACTCCTCTCGTACAATTCTATTTCCAGAAAAAACAATATGCGTCTTCCACTCTTCTTTTGTTTCCTTAAAGTCAGATCTATAATGTGCTCCACGGCTTTCTTCCCTCATAATGGCCGCTTTAATAACCAACTCCGCCAGCAAAACCATGTTCTGAAGCACATAATCGTCAAAGGTTGTGTTCTTCATGTCAGCAATTTCATTCTTAATAGCAACTATCCTCTGCAGTGCCTCACCAAGAGTTTCATAGGACCTTTCTATGCCAACCAGTTCTGTCATTGTCCGCTTTATTGAAAGAATTGCTTCTTTCGAATTATAGCATTTATTCACCCTGTCAGTTCTTGAAACAAACCTTTCATGCTGTTTTTCATCGCTTACCCGGTTATCAAGCATTTCAGTAACTTTCAGTGCTATTCTGCGGCCAAAGACGATTCCTTCAAGCAGGGAATTGGAAGCGAGCCTGTTTGCCCCATGTATTCCTGTACATGCAGCTTCTCCGCAAGCATAATAGTTTTTTATGTTTGTTTCTCCGTCCAGCGTTGTCTTGATACCACCCATGCAGTAATGCTCTGCAGGAGCAACGGGTATATAGTCTTTAGACATGTCTATACCGTATTTTTGCAGTGTGGTATAAATGTTGGGAAATCTTTTTTCCAGGTAATCCTTGCTCTCATGAGTTATATCCAAATATACATTTTCAGTACCAGTTTTCTTCATCTCCATAAAAATGCAGCGCGATACCACATCTCTTGGAGCAAGTTCTGCAAGCTCATGGTAGTTTGGCATGAATCTTTCGCCTTTTGAATTGCGCAATATTGCGCCTTCTCCTCTAACCGCCTCGGATATTAGAAAACTCTTGTTTTCAGAATGATACAAAACCGTTGGATGAAATTGAACAAACTCAAGATCCTTAAGTTCTCCTCCGGCTCTAAATGTAAAAGCTGCACCATCTCCGGTAGCCACAACCGGATTTGTGGTATAGTAGTAAAGCTGGCCATAGCCTCCTGTAGCACATATCACCGCATCAGCATAGAACACAATGGGCTTTTCTGTATCTTCTTCCATGGCAACAAGGCCGTAGCAAGCACCATCCTTCACAAGAAGGTCCAAAGCCCAGGTTTTTTCATAGATGGTGACATTGCTTCTTTTGGTCACGTTGAATATTAGTTTGTCGCATACTTCCTTACCGGTTGCATCGCCGGCATGTATTATTCTGTTCTTGCTGTGTGCACCCTCCCTGGTAAGTGCCAATTTTCTTTTGTCTTCAGGGCTTCTGTCAAACTCCACGCCATATTTACACAGAATATCAATGTTTTCAGCTGCCTCATCAACAAGGACTCTTACGCTTTCCTCATCGCACAAGCCGGCACCTGCATAAAGGGTGTCCTGCATGTGTATGTCAGGAGAGTCGCTTTTATCAAGGGATACTGCAATACCACCCTGTGCAAGAACGGAGCTTGATATGTCTACTCCCTCTTTAGTTAGTATTGCTATCCTGTATTTCTCAGGAATCTCCAGTGCTGTATATACTCCTGCAATTCCTCCACCTATAATTACAACATCATAGTACTTCTTTTCAAGCTCTTCTGTATCAAAATCAATCAAATATCGATTCATTATTTTAGTAGCCTTCTTTCAAGTCCTTTGGTTATTTTGACAGTTCAAGCATTCTGTCAAGGGCCTTTCTTGCCTTGGCAGCTACATCTTGAGGTACGTTCATTTCATAATATCCAGTCTGTAGACATTTCAACACGCTCTCAAGGGTTGTCTTTTTCATATTTGGACAAACCAGACCAGGAGCCATCAAATAGAAGGTCTTTTCCGGATTATCCCTCATGAGTGGATGAAGAACTCCCATTTCGGTACCGATAATAAACTTTTTATGATCACTTTTTGTCGCATACTCTATTATTTCCTTGGTACTGCCAACAAAATCAGCATATTGCAGCACTTCAGGAGTACATTCTGGATGTATGAGAAGCAGTGCATCAGGGTGCACTGCCTTTATTCTTGCTACCTCATCAGGCTTTATTCTGTGATGGGTTGGGCAAAAACCATCCCAAAGAATAACCTCAACATCAGGTATCTGCTTTGCAACGTATGAACCAAGGTTTTTATCAGGCGCAAATATAATTTTTTTTGCGTTCAATGCCCTTACAACCTTGACTGCGTTGGATGAGGTTACAATGACATCCGACTCAGCCTTGACTTCTGCGGATGAATTGATATAAGTCACAACTAGCGCATCAGGATGTTTTGCTTTAAGCTTTCTAAGCCCGTCGGCATTCACCATCTGAGCCATGGGGCATCCGGCTTGTCTTTCAGGCAGCAATACTGTCTTATCCGGTGCAAGTATTTTTGCACTCTCCGCCATGAAATCCACGCCACAGAAAACTATCATGCTTTTTTCCTGTTCTGCACAGAATTTGGCCAATGCATAAGAGTCGCCTACCAGATCAGCTATGTCCTGAACATCCCCAATCTGATATGTATGGGCAACTATTACTGCATCCTTTTCAATTCTCAACCTGTTTATTTCATCTATCATAGCTTGTTTGTTTAAATCTGTGTTCATTACTCTGACCCCTTTTAAATTGAGTTCATTATATTCTAATATTTAATTATGTAAAAGTCAATTAACAGAGTAAGAACACATGTAGAACAGTGGATTACATCCCTTCATTATTCCATTATTTTCTACCAACAAGTAAAAAGAGGCCGTCAGCCTCATAGAATCAAATCCATATATGACACAGCTTTTCGGGGCCCTCCAAAATGTCCTTTCCAATGTAAACGGTCCCGTCATGCTTTACCTTGTAGCTCCACTTTATCAGTGAAATTTCTCCTTCAACGATTTCTATGCAGGTAATGCATCTTGAATGAACACAGCTCCCATCGTTAAAGTAAGGCAAGTCAAAACTGTCCGGAAACACCGGCCTGTGGGTGTGGCCTGCTATCATTATTCTGTTTCTTTTTTTAACCCACTCAATCATTTTTGCTTCAACTTTATTCCTTTTGCTGCTGTTTCTTGACGTTCTTGTAGGATCCTGGATTCCGATAAGTTCAAGTGGCCTCCATAAATGTCTTGCAAGGAATCTTCCTATTCGCCAGAACTTGTAATTGAACAAGTCTGCCTGATGTCCGTGTATGAGCAATATCTTTTTCCCTGTCATGGCATGCCTGAGGACGATACCCTCATGCATGCACAAGTTAGGGAAAAGAGGCGCTTCTTGTTGAGCGCACTCGTCAAAGAAAACACTCATGTCTTTTTTTGCGTTTTTTCTCCTTTTTACAATGTCATGGTTGCCGTATATAAAGTACAGCCGGTTTTGCTTGTAAAACTCTGAAAACAGCCAAAATATATTGCTGTATGTCGCAATAATTTCGCAAATATCCTTGTTCTCCCAAAGTTCATCACCATCTCCCAGCTCTATGTATGTGTAGCCTTCGTTGTAATATTTGGTCAAAGCATAGAAGAAAAGGTTCTGGTTCTTGGCAAAGTTATCCGCGCCATTGCCGTTACCTCTGTGACAGTCACTCATGAAAATGAACTTTGAGGTGTCATCAAACTCTATTACCTTTGCATTTTCAAACACTTTGTCAATTCTCTTTATGTATCCCATAGCCGCCTCCTAGTCTTGCAAACCAGTAAAGAGCGTCTTGGACTTGCCCAGCTTAAGTGCCTGCTTGTAGAGCTCAGGATTATTCTCGTAAAGAAGCTTCAGCTTTTCATTCATGTCAGTTGCACCACGGGTAAGCTCTTGGTACAATTCGCAAAAAGCCTTGTTTCTGCTCTGAGCAATCATGTCAGTTATGCGGTTTCTGGTAATAGGCTGCTTGGAACGCGGTTTGTCAAACAGAAATTGTACCGTGGTGTTATGTACTTTGACATCCCCTGGTTTGTATCCCAGCTTATACATTCCCTCAAGGAAAGCGTTCAGCATCTCGTTATCCTTCAATGTAATGCTGACACTCATGGTTATTTCTGAGGGTTCTGAAAACTCACCCAGTTTAAACGCTGTCAGCCACCAGTGCCTATCCCTGTGAGCCAGAATTATTTCTCCGTTTTTCCTGGCTACAAAGGACATGTAAAGAAGGTCGTCATTGTCGGCGGAATAGTAGAAGGTTGTGTTGTCCAAAAGCTCATCCATATCTATATAATCTGAAATTTTCCGCCTTATGCCCTTATCTTCCTCTTCTTCCCCGATATCAGGCACTGCCAATTCCAAAAGCCTATTTATCCTCTCTTCATCATCCAGCTCCTGATCCCTTTCTTTTTGCGAAAGTGTACTGAGGAAGTTGATGGGTTTTTTCGTTGAATAAACGCCAACCTCACAGCCGGTGGTCATTCCGTACTGACCTTTCCACAGCTCTATCATCCATTTGTAACCTTTGTATTCAAACCTGATTGGTTCGCTATCAATGATCATGCTCAGTGTCGGTGCAACCACGTCATACAGTCTTGTGTAGCCAAACCGTCTTTGCCATGGGTAAAGGGAAGAGTAAAAGAAGTCCCTCTCCTTGTCATAAGCAAAGCCCGTTTCCTTGATTAAGTCATCAAAGGAAACAAACACCTCCTGAGGTTCTATTCCTGGTGCAGTCATGCCAATGTGCTCGCCAAGTTTCCTCATAAGCTTTTGCAAAGCAGGCATGAGCAATCCAATCACATTAATAGAGGCCAGGGCAAACCCTATAAGTACAACTATTCCTATAGCAATCAGACTTATAATCTGTAATAAATTCAAACTTAGTATTACTGCATAAAAGCTAGTTCCATCAAAATATGTATACAACATAATCACTTCATAATTTTCTCCAATAACATAGTATTCAGAACCAAAGTTGATTGTTAAGCCATTGAGGAAAAATATAATTTCACAAATAGTTGCTTGGAATTTAACGCTTCCGTTACATTTAAGATTGACAAATAAATAACAAAGACGTATATTATAGATAGAAGGTTAAATTTTTAACAAATAACCTCGCTTTGGGAGGGATTTATATGGAAATAAGAGTATGCATAGGCAGCTCCTGCTACCTGAAAGGCTCAAGAGATGTAATAAACGAGCTGAACCATTTAATAAAAGAAAACAGTCTAAACAGCATGGTCACTTTGAAAGGTTCCTTCTGCATGGGTAAATGCAGTATGAACGGTGTTACTGTTTGCTGTGATGACAGGTTTTTCTTTGTAGAACCAGATAATGTTGACGACTTTTTCAAAAATGTAATAGTTCCCTCCATTCCCAGAGCGATATAATTGTTAATTTACATGCTCCCAGTTGATACTTGCCGCCTTTGTATGGTATAGTAAATGTGACCATACTTATTTGTGCTGCAAATTAACGGGGGTTTAGATGGACAATACTGATATTCTGGCAATTGAAATAGATGATATAGATACAATAAAAAGTGAAGTTCTTAAAAAAATCAGTGAACTTGCTTTTGATAACAGACTTGATGAGGCTGACACAATAGCCTATGAGCTTATTCCGGGAGTTCGTCCCAGATTCAGATGTTGTGTATATAGAGAAAGAGAGATAATAAGACAAAGAGTTCGAATGGCCATGGGCAAACTGCCCACTGATTCCCATTACAAGGATCTGGACCCTTCTTTAATGGTCCATGTCATCTCCAGTGCATGCGAAGGCTGTCCCATTGCCAGATACACCGTAACTGACAACTGCCAGAACTGTCTCACCCACAAGTGCATAAAAGTATGTCCTTTTGGCGCCATCTCAAGAACACCAAGAGGGTCGGTTATTGACAAAACCCTTTGCAGAAACTGCGGCAAATGTGCTGAAGCATGTCCATATTCCGCTATCGTGGATATTATAAGACCCTGTGTGAAAGTATGTCCTGTGGACGCCATAAACATGGATGAGAATGATATTGCTGTAATTGACAAGGACAAATGCATAAACTGCGGTGCATGTGTAACAGGATGTCCCTTCGGTGCAATTTCCGATGTCTCGATGATTACAAATGTAATAAACCTGCTTCTTGATAAATCAAAGAAAGTGTATGCTGTGATTGCTCCCTCAATACAAGGCCAGTTTGGCAAAAACATATCTTTGGGAATGATTAAAAGTGCAATTCTAAATCTTGGGTTTGATGGTGTATATGAGGCAGCGGAAGGAGCAGACTCCGTGGCATACGAAGAGGCAAAGGAACTTTTAGAGTTCAAAAAAGAAGGGAAGCCTCTTCTTTCATCTTGCTGCCCATCTTTCTTTACTCTTGTGGAAAACTATTTTCCCGAACTAAAAGACAATGTTTCCACTCTAGTACCACCGATGGCAGCCAGTGCGATATATATAAAAAACATGGACCCCGGTGCTGAAATTGTTTTCATAGGTCCATGCATTTCAAAAAAGGCAGATGTCCTTAGCAATTATATAGATATTATCTCAGGCGTGCTTACCTTTGAAGAACTCGTTGCCATGCTCAGGGCAAAAAGGATTAACATGAAGAATCAGGATGACATTTCTTCTAATTCATCTTCTTATGGCAAAGGGTTTGCACGTTCTGGTGGTGTTTCCCAGGCCATAAGGAAAGCTGTTAGCGAGCTCGAGGGTGATGAATCATCAAGCCAGTTGGAAATCCAAATATGTGACGGCAGCAAAGATTGCATTAATGCCTTGAAACTACTAAAGCACAACCGGATCAGAGTGGATTTTGTAGAGGGCATGTGCTGCACTGGCGGATGCATTGCCGGGCCTTCCGTTTTGCAGGATGCTTCCAATACGAGAAAATTCTTTAAACCTTCGGATGAAGATATTTCCCTGGAAAGTGCAGTCAAAAAACTACGAATAAACGAGCTTGACATTCACCGCACCTGATAGTTTGACGGATCAAATTCTGGTACTGCGCCAAGCCTTGTTACAACAAAGGAACTTAATTGAACAGCCTTGTCAAGGCATGCCTGCAAGTCCTTCCCGTTAAGGTAATTATATAGAAACGCTGCAGAAAAACTGTCTCCTGCTCCGACAGTTGACACCACCTTCACAGGTGCAGGTATGGATTTGAAAAACGCATTTTCTTTTGCGGAATACAAAAACGCGCCTTTCTCTCCCAGCGTGATTAATACCAATTTTATATCAAAATCTTTTGCAAGCTTTATGGAAAGCTCTTCAAGATTTGAATACTCCAGCAAACCTGTTTCGTTAAAGACAAAGGCTTCTTCCTGACTTATCTTTATAATCGTACTGTGTACGAGACTTTCTTCAACAATCTCTTTAGTATAGAAGTCCTGCCGGATATTTATATCACAAAACACTTCATCATATTTGCATTTTTCTACAAGTTTCCTGAATGTTTCTGACGAAACCTTGCTTCTTCTGGCCAGTGTACCCATATAGAAGGCATCATAACGGGAATTGAAAACTTCCTCATCCACAGTAATGTTATCGTAAGCCACATCTCTTACCAAATCATATGTAGGGTTTCCTTGCTCATCCACACTTACATTGCAAACGCCTGTAGGCTTCTCAACAATCTTTATGAATCTGTCATCAATTCCAAAATCCCGTACCATTCTTAAAGATTCCAGGCCAAGGTCGTCATTCCCCACAGCTGAAACCACCGAAACTTCCGCTCCCAGCTTTGCAAGATGTGCACCAAAATTCAAGGGAGCTCCGCCAATTTCATATTTCCCGGGAAAAACATCCCATAAAATTTCGCCGAAAACCAGTATTTTCATAAAGCACCTACTTTGCTTTTGGGTATTCAAAACACAAGTAGTAAAGGGGTTTTTCGTCTTCCACTATTGTAGGGAACCTGGGCTGATCCTCATAGAACCTGTTGTCATTCTTGTCGTCATTGACCATGGAAACTTCGCCTATCAGCACCTTGCCCTTGCCTTCTTCCGCCCAGAACTCATGATACAGATATGGCGGCAAAGTTATGCTTTCGCCCGGCGTCAACCTTATAACACTGCCTGCTTTGACCGTTCTTATGCAGCCATCTATAGATACTTCCACATCCTCTTCAGACAAGCCATCATCTTCAGCTGCCTTCCAAACTTTTATAAGCAGATTTCCACCACCGCGGTTGATAATGTCCTCCATCTTGTGCCAGTGATAGTGTATGGGGTTGTATTGATTCTCGTCGCTAATGAGTATTTTCTCAGCATAGGGCTTCTTGTATCGTGGATCCTTCACACTTCCGTTTCTAATTGTGAAAAGAACAAGACCATAGTTCCAAAAGTCACCTTTGCCATAATCCGTTATGTCCCATCCCAGCATATTGTCTCGAATCTCATCCGCTTCATGCCCCTTTGTCTCCCATTCTTCCGGACTCCAATATGCAAAGGGCGGAAGGTTAAAGTTCATTTTTTTAATAAACCCAATGTTCTCCTTCAGGATTGCATTAACTTCTGATCTCTTCATAAAATCACCCTAATCTCTATGTATTTTTATCCGCTACAACGGTAACCAGCAGCATGCCTGACTTGCAGCTTATGGTTGCCTCATCCTCTACAAACTCATTACTCACACCCAATGGAAACCTGTTTGTCAGTGTGTGATCATCCAGCTCATACTTGACTCCCTTCAAACTGACTCCAGTACAAACATCCGAATAGGCAAAAACGGAAAGGGTAGCCTTTTCCCTTTTGGGTACTTTTATCTCTGTATTGGATATGATGGTAAACATGTTTTTCTTGTCCTGCATTCTGACGCTTACGCCCTTGGCGCAACCATATGCAAGAGTCTGTATGTTTGCATAGGTATGGTCGCTGCGGCCTCCAAACCCTCCGACTATGACAAACTCCTTGAAACCCTTCTCCAACCCATACTTCAGGCAAAACAGGGTATCAGTATCGTCCTTCTCCATTGGAAGACACACTACATCCAGAAGGCTGTGGCCAGAAACATTGACTTCTGATTCCAGTGAATCAAAATCTCCGACAATAACTCTGGGTACAATGTTTTCTCTCCGGGCCAGTTCATACCCTGCATCCGCACAGATAATGAAGTCCCCTTTTTCAATCTCGATACTTTCCTTGATCAAGTAATCGTTGTATGCTGTGATAATTACACATCTTGACATCGTCCTCTACCCCACACTTTTAATATTTTGAATTACTCAACAGGTAAACAACATAGGATGTAAATCCATGGTTGCAGCTTGCTTCTGGTGTCAGGTTCTCCCAAAGAGTTCCTGTTTTTTCCGCCATGTAATAGAAATAATCAGTGATTTCCTCCTTTAATTTATCAGTATAGCCGTATCGCTTTAACAAATCCAGTCTCAGCACAGCACCGATAAAGGCATTGGATGGATATACATTAGGATATGTTTTACTTGAATCCCGCTTCGGTCCCATTTCATAAACCAGCTTGTCCCAAAGATCTTTGTGAGTATCAGGAGTCGCTAAATCCATAAAAAATGCGTAGTACTGGCACGTTTCACTGGTTTCGTTTGTTGAGACAAGCACTCCATCCTTCCTTATTTCATTATCCACAAAGAACTCTCCGTTAAAGGCCCTTTCAAGTATGACTTCTTTTATTCTTCGAGCCTTTTCAATCAGGTTGTAGTCATTGTACAACCTGCCGGCATTTTCAAGAGTGGATGCATAGAGCATGTTTGAAGGATAGTTGACATCCTGTACAAAGTCATTTGCACGGGACCACTCCACAAAGACCCAGCTCTCAAGCTTCTCAAGAAGTCCGTATTCATTTTCAAACTTTTCAAAGAAGTTCAACAGTTCATATACTTTGTCCTTTAGCTTTTCTGCCAGCTCTTTTGCTTTTGCATCATCTTCATTTCTTCTTGCAAAGTCATAAAGCTCCTTGACAAACCACATGGCCCAGTTTGGTATGAATACCTTGTCATAATGATCGGAAGGGTAGCACATGGGAAGCATTCCTTTTGGAAGATGCTCAAAATCTGCTGGCAAGAGGAAGTTCTCCAAGAAGTTATACTCAATAGCATTCTCTCCTGTTAGGACTTTCTCAGCTCTGGCTGTAAAGAAGCTGTCACACAGCCAGCCAGCCCTTTCCCTTGTGGGGCAGTCCATGAATATGTCAACCGCATTCTGTTTGAATGTGTTTGTTGCTGCTTCCAGCACCTTGCCAAGTTTTTCATCCTGCAGGATTTCCTTGTCAATAATCTCTTCCAGGTTCTTAAGAGGCACGGAGCAGATGTACTCCCTTACATGCACATTTTGCACTTCAACCTCTCCTTTTGTACATACAAACTTTATATACTTGAACCCATAAGGCTCAAAGGAGATGAAGTCGTATCTTCCCTTTTCCATTTCCATCTTTACAACATTCGTGCAGCCGTTTGCAAGACCTGCCACATCATTATGATCGTTGATTCTTTCATCGAACATTATGTACAGCTCCGCATCTTCTGCACATTCAAAACTGGCAGCTATAAAGCCGGTACGTTCGCTGTCCAGACTGTATACAACAAATTCCTTTGCTGATAGTTTGTCGCTACCTTCGTAGTCTTCAGAAACCTTGACTGGTTCAAACTGAAACTCCTGGGCAACATCCTCAAGGCAAACATCAAGCTCTTCATACTTGTATCCAAGCTGCATAGGTCCTATGTTTGCAACATGTCTTGTTCTTAAATAATCCTTGGGCTTAACACCAAAGAAGCAAGTTCCTCTTGCAATAACCTTGTTCACTCTGCACTCGGGGTGGTTATATGTTGGAATTCTTCTTTCTATTAGCTTCTTGTCGTCCGTATGGGTGGGTACCAGAAAGTCATCGCCAATGCTTACGTCTGTGAAAAGATCTTTGTAACTGCGGTCCAGTTTGTAGACTTCAGTAAAGGTTCTTTGAAATGAATACTTGTTCGTCTTTTTAACACGCTCTTTGTAATGTCTTGAGTAGAATGGATTGCAGCTGCCTGTTGCAGCCAGTACTATGCCGTATGTTTCTTCCACAATCTCAGCTTGCAAAAATGATGGCTGATTCAGGGTGTAGTAATTGTTTATGTTGTATCCTGCAACCAATATTACAACAACATTGTCGCCAAGATCCAAATTCTTGGTTATATCAATCTCATCAACACGATAAAATCCATGAGCGGCACGGCAGGGTCCTGCTGTGATAAAATTGCCGTTTATGAACAGCTGGTATACTGTTGATGCAGCAATTCTGACTACGTATTTCTTCCCACTGTTCTCGTTGCATAGTATAACGGTTTTGAACAGCATGGAATGGTTCATCTCTTTTTCTTTTCCCTTTTGCCACACAGGCAACGCTTCTTTAAACATAATATAGCAACCATCCTTTAATTTATCATCATTCAAATAAAGCATATATAAGATTACTATTTCAACATAACAATGTCAACAATATTACTATCTTTTTGCCTCATAAACAACATTGCCGTCAATTATCGTGTAAAGAGTCTTGGTAAAGGTCTCCATGGGATTGCCAGAGTAGATGACAATATCCGCATCCTTTCCCACCTCTAGGCTGCCTACCCTGTGAGCAACCCTGCAAATCTCAGCTGCATTAATGGTAATGGCTCTTAAACCTTCTTCCACCCCCAGGCCTTCCTTTGCAGCCAGACCTGCGCACAAGCCAAGGCTGGTTATTAATGAAACCGGATGATCCGTGGTGATGGCCACCTTGACTCCTTTCCTGGCAAGCACACCAGGCACTTTAAAATCCGAGTACTGCACCTCTATTTTGTTCCGAGAAGCCAGTGTAGGGCCAACTATCACCGGATATCCTGATGCGACTATCTCATCAGCTATAAGGTGTCCTTCGGTACAGTGGTCAAGTGTAATGTCCAGATTGAACTGCTTTGCAATCCTGATTGCGGTTAATATATCATCTACCCTGTGAACATGTGCTTTTAAAGGAATCTTCTTTTCCAGAACAGGAAGCCAGCATTCCTTTCTGAAGTCTTCCTCGAACTCCTCTCCATTTTGCATGGCCTTGTCTTTTTCCTGTTTGTACAGAACAGCTTCGTGCAGCTCTTCCCTCAGCATTGCTGCAATCGTCATTCTAGTCGAAGGCATCATTCCATTGTCCCCATAGGTCCTTTTAGGGTTTTCTCCAAACGCAACTTTCATGGCTGCTGGTTCCAAAACTATAAGGTCATCCGTTTTTCTTCCTCTGGTTTTCATGAAAACGAACTGACCTCCAACGACATTTGAACTTCCAGGCCCCGTCATGACAGAAGTAATTCCCGCTCTTACTGCGTTTTCAAATGCAGAGTCCATTGCATTCACAGCATCTATTGCTTTCAAATATGGAGTAACAGGTTCCATCGTCTCATTGCTGTCGTTTCCTTCCATTCCCTTTTTTTCTTCCTGGATGCCGATATGGCTGTGGGCATCAATCAAACCAGGCATGGCAATATTTCCTTTTGCATTTATTACTCTGACCTTTTCTTTGTCATAAGCTTCCAGTCCGTAATCATTTGTAATTATCCTATCTATTTTTCCGTCTTTGACAAATATGTGCCCCTTTGGAATTATTTCAAATTTTTCCTTTCTTGCCATGGTATATATGCGTGCGTTTTTTATTAAAAGCAATACTAACACCTTCTTTTGCTTTTTTTAATATTATCTGTTTTTTGAACTTTTATATTCTTTTCCCATGAATAATATTTTGCTCTGAGCAGATAATAACGGTGTCTTCTATATGAAGATAGATCAAGAAAGGCAGTGTATTTTAAAAATGGATCAAGACAACAGGAACAGAAACAAGAATAAGAACAACCGCAATGAGCAGTGCTGTGACAACAATCAGAACAACAGACAGAACCAGCAGAACAGACAGAATCAGAACAGACAGAACCAGAACCAAAACAGATAGTTTGTTTGTTCTTGCAGCTTATTTGCGATAAAAAAACAGAGCAATAGATGCAAAACTATTGCTCTGTCTTTATTTTACTTTTTTTTTGACTCTATTCAGTCACCACATCCACTGCCTCAGCAGTTTCCGGCTTGTTGTCATTCATGTCAACTCCCAGGTAGTCGGGGAGCTGCATGCCTGCCATCCTGAACAGCTCGTTCAAAGGTGGTACTGATGAAATCAGCGATGACAGAAAATTGGAAGTGGTTGAACTGCCTTTGCCACCGCCCATGCTGTCCCAGACAGTAACCTTGTCAATCTTAAGATTCTTGATAGCCTCAACCTGAATCTTTATAAGTTCTTCAAGCTTGTCAGCTATAATGAGTTTGACAGCATCATTTGCATTGTTTCCGGCAGCTTTTACAATCTCCTTGAGACCTTCAGCCTGTTTCATAAGTATTTCCTTATTACCGCGCGCTTCCGCTTCAAGTTTTGCAAAGATTGCGTCAGCTTCACCTTTTGCCCTGCGTCTCAGCTGTTCAGCTTCCGCCTCAGCTCTGATTTCAAGTGCCTTCTTCTCAATTTCGGCCTTGACAATAGCATCAGCTTCAAGGGTTGCCTTTTCCTTAAGAGCACGGGTTTCTTCCGCTTCTTTCTCTGCCATGTACGCTTCTTTAAGGGCATTTGCCTCAGCAACTTTCTCAGCTGCAATAGCTCTCCTCAAAGATTCCGCTTCTTCCTGTCTTCTTATGGCATTGGACTGGGCTATCTTGATCTTGACCTCGTTTTCACCTTCGATAGCCAAAGCATCTGCCTGAGCCACCTGGATACGCTGGTCTTTTCTTGCGTTTGCCTCACCTATTGAACCGTCTCTTTCTCTTTCAGCAACGCTCTTCTTCGCATCGTTGATTGCCCTTGCTGCAGCCTCTTTACCCAGCGCCTCTATGTAGCCGGATTCGTCGGTTATGTCGGTTACATTAACGTTGATTAGTGTAAGACCGATTTTCTTAAGCTCAGACTCCACGTTGGCTGAAACTGCGGCCAAGAACTTGTCTCTGTCACTATTAATCTCTTCAATAGTCATTGTTGCAATCACGAGACGAAGCTGACCAAAAATGATGTCTTTTGCCAGTTCCTGAATTTCTTGTGAGGAGAGGCGAGCAATCCTTTCAGCAGCATTCTGCATTATGCCTTCTTCAGTAGATATACCTACCGTAAAACTTGATGGTACGTTTATCCTTATATTCTGTCTACATAATGCATTGGTCAGCGGCACGTTTATGGATATGGGCGTTAAATCCATATATTTGTAATCCTGGATT
>JAAYLF010000195.1 GCA_012522035.1 Clostridiaceae bacterium | reverse complement strand
TAATAAAATAATCTATACCTTTATCTAATATATGTTCTTTAAATAAATGCCTCCACATTTTATCAACTCCTTAATACTAAGGTGTATACACAATTAATTAGTACAATTATATGAACCAGTGAGTCCGAATCAATTGACCACTTACAACTTCGTTTTGACACTCATGTGCTATATATAATAAAATACAAAATTGCATATTTTAATGATAGCATTTTTAATTTTGATAAACAAGATTGTCAATCTCTCTGGTGAGCACTACATACTATTTTCTGTATTTCCTCATACTCTCCTCTTCCAGTTCAATTTTGCATGTACCATGATTAAACTGCCCAAAACGCCATCAGCATCAGCTTGCGGCTCACACTCAGCTTTCCGCATTACATGCAAACTTGTGCGGAACGAAAAAATCGCATGCACCAAAAGTACTCCTCGCAACACTTATGCAAGGGGCGCATGCTTACTGATATTGAGTTATCTATAAAGCAAATGGGATAACGGTGTTTTTATAAACATATCGGTAACACCACGGATAGCAGCAGTACTATAGAGAACACAAGCACTGCCCACCCAAGCCAAACAGAGAGAATCGGAAAAACCGAGGAAACAAACAGATATTTCTGACAAGAGCACCAGATAAGTATCCCAAGAAAAACAAATGACATAGCAAGCTTAAGCATTATGGCAAATGTTTTCATTTTCTGATTAAAAGGAACAATCATTCTTAGTATCACCATTATGCTGGATGCGACCAATATGCCTACAATTACGCAAAGCCCATAATGCCCCCAAATAATACGTTCCATGCCAACAGATGAAAATCCGCGCCACTGTGCCCAGTCACTTAAAACATAAGCAATAAGCGGCCAGCTTCGCTGGCTGTTTGTTAGAATTACGATGGCGTCACCTGTTTCGGGCACGGACTGCAAATGAGTCATAATACCATTGCCCTGGCCACCGTGAGAAACAGAGAGCATACCGTTTGGTAACTTTTCAATATAGTGACCAAATCCGTATGCATCGAATACAAAACCGTAAATGCCAATTTTATTACTTTGTGGAGTATAAAGCTGTTTAATACTGTCCTCACTTAATACCAAATTTCCCTGCATACCTGCCGCTGCAAAGAGAGCAATATCGTGAGCTGTGGCAAACAATCCACCTGAAGCTTTTGATGGGTAGAGATAAACTGGAACCATCTTCCCTTCAAGGTTATACCCAGTTGGAGGATAAGGCTCAAGTGTGTCAATATTAAAGAAAGAACTATTCATGCCAAGTGGAAGCAAGACTTCATTGCGTATATATTCTGAAAAGCTTTGCCCTGTAACATCCTCAATTAATATTTCAAGCAAGTTATAGCCTATGTTGGAATAGGAAAAACCAGCACCCGGTTTGCGCACAAGTATTGCTTCCTCTGTCATCACATCCCGATTGGAGGGCATCACCTCGTCTAGGGAATAGATTTTGGTGAAATCCCCCAATGGCATTCCCGAAGTGTGGCTCAAAAGCTGCCGTACCGTTATTTTTTTTACCGGATAGTCAGACTTTGGAAATTTCCAGCTTGTTAGATACTGCGATACCGGAGCATCCAAGTCAACAAGCCCCTTCTCCACAAGCTTTATAACTCCCCAAGCGGTAACAGGTTTCGTAATGGATTGAACACTCATGGGAGTATCGACAGTCAGTACTCTTCTGTTTTCCACATCTGCATACCCATAACTTTCAGTCCATGTCAGTTTAAAATCTTTAACAAGCGCAATACTGCATCCTGGTATACCATACTGCTTCATAAGATGAGGAATGCGTTCATTTATATATCTCTTGAATTCCTCAAGAGGCGCATCGGTACTAATCTTTCGCTTGACTTGCAGACTACCGGAAAACAGCATAACGAGAAAGCTGGCTGCCATTGATAAAGTGATAAACCATATCCACATCCTTCGACCTTTAAGAATTCTTGGCTTTTTCATGACAGCACCTCATTTTTTAAATTGCATGGTAATTGCTCCTAGAACCACACCCAAACCAGCTCCAAAGCAAAGCCACAGAATTACGTTCTGCAAAAGTGCACCCAGAACTATGCCAAAAGCAGCACCTAAAACTATACTTGTTCCCATGTTCCAATAATCTGACATTTTACTCTTGTTCATGCAACTCACCTCCTTTTGTTTTTCATGTTATAACAGTTGTTTTCTTTTGAGTGTCTCACTGACCTCACAACAGGTTTTCTCCTTTTTCCTCTCTGCTTCGTGTATTTCAGCAGCATTTAGACTCTGAAACTCTCCGGACAACTGATGGAAAAACTTCAATATTTTCTTTCCAATACTTTTACTAACCATAATCATAATACCTTCCTCATTATTCTTGTTTCATATTGAGTATAAAAGGTTGGATGGTCATATGATTAGTTACCAGAGTCATGTTTTGGGCAATAAAAAGTGGGAGCTTTGGCTCCCAACTTTAAAATCCTAACTGCTTGAAGTATAATATTGCGTTTGCCCGGTCAGATATTCCTGCCTTGCTGTAGATTTGACTGATATAGTTCTTTACCGTACCAACGGTTAAAAAAAGTGTTTGAGCAATTTCCTGATTGCTTTTCCCTTCCATCAGCAGACGAATGATATCCTGCTCTCGCTGGGTAAAGTCCTCAAGTTTTGTTTCCACTTTACCAGGTCTTCCAATATGACCAACGATTTTGGCGGCAATATTTCCTGGTAAAATGACATTTCCTTGTACGGTATCACGAATTGCTTCAGCCAGTTTCACCCCGCTTATATCCTTAAGAAGATACCCTGAAGCACCATATGTAATGGCACCCAGAATCGATTCGTCATCATCAAAGGTGGTTAGTACCAACACGGCTGTTTCAGGAAAATCTTGCTTTATTAAACGGGTTGCTTCTACCCCATTCATAACCGGCATTCGTATATCCATAAGAACCACCTGCGGTCGATGGATTTTAGTCTGCTCGTAAGCTTCCATACCATTTTTAGCTTCTGCAACAATCTGAATATCCGAGTTGGTTTCAAGTAATGCACGCAGCCCATCCCGAATGATGGTCTGATCGTCTGCCAGCAGTACGGTAATCTTGTTCATTTTAACTCTCCTTTCTCTGCAAGGTGGGAATAATGAGGTTGACGGTAAACCCTTCTCCTGGCGTGCTTTCTATTTCCAGCACTCCACCTACGCTATCTATCCGTTCTGTCATGATAGATAGTCCAGACCCATATTTGACATCTGCCGTTCCACAACCGTTGTCTGTAAAAGTCAGCCGCAACTTCCCTTTATACTCACCTATCAGAATGTCCACATGCGTTGCCTGTCCATGCCTGATTGCATTGGTTGTACATTCCTTAACTGCCGAGAGTAGTATGCCGGCTTGAAGGGGAGGCAGAGCAGGTTCTGTCTCCATGACAAGATTAATATCAAGTCCGGTATCAGAACGGATTTCTTTTAAAAGCTGCTCAAGGGTGGCTGCAAAACCGATTTTCTTTTCAACTCTGACAACTTTAACTGAAGCACGAAGCTCGGAAAGTCCTCTCCGCACCAGATCCGTGCCTTGCTGTATCTTTTTTTGTGCTTCATGGGACTTAGAAACAAGTCCTTCTGCCGCTTCCAGTGTATGGACGGCTGCAGTTAATGTATGTCCAACCGTATCGTGCATTTCCGCAGCAATACGGTTTCTCTCTTCCACCACTGCCAGTCTTTTTAGCTTTTCCGATTGCTCATTCACTGTACGGAGAGCTGATTCCAACTTCACACTTGTAATCATCTGCTTTTTCAAATTATAGAAAGCAAGCAAGGCCAGCAGAACCACAATTGTATTGACGAAAAAATATCGGATCAGATCAGCAGTTTCACCAATACGGGACAAATGTATTGTTCTTGCCATGCTGCCCAATAGATATGCGCCCATTGCACCCATACCATACGCCTTTGCACGAGATAGCGATGCGTGGTTGATGGCACTAAAACCCGCAATGATGGAAAGAAACAAATTATCGCCAGAAGAATCCAGGTATTGGATTGGTATACAAAGAGCAAGCTGCAGTATCGGCAAAAGAGGTTCGGCTCTAAAGCGCTTTTTTTCAGGAAGCAGATTATATAGCAGCATTATGAGAAAAGAGAATGTCAAAAGCCAAATCAAGGGAATGTACGCAGAAGTTTCGTAATTTTCCGCCAGCATATGTATACCCATTACTTGATAAGCAATCAGCAGCAGTAAAAAGATCCCCTTGTTCGTCAAGTGATTTGCCTTCTCTACTTTCTCAGTTGTGGTGTCCTTTGACAGCTTCTTTTCAGCACGAAGCAGATAAAAGGCAATGGCAGCAAGCCCAAAAACAGTTACAGACAATATGTACAAGACGCAGAGAAGAGGCTTTCGATTTACTTGTCTTATGCTCTTTGCAATATAGAGAATTTGCAGCGACAGCTGAAGCAATACCCCCGGCAGTAAAAACGGCCATATTTCCCTAATTTGCATAATACTACCTCGCCTTCCCAATCAACTTGTTGTTTCCGCATTACACCGTATACCGGGTGTACTTTGGAAGTGATTATCTTCACTGTAATCCATTAAGATGATCTTCCCATATATCTCACCTTTTTTGTACAAACACGATAACTCTGCATAAAGGTCATTTTTTATTATATATTCCATTTTCCCATGAAGTCAACTGTAATACATCAAATATAAATACACCCTCGATATTTCATCAAGGGTGGTTTAAATCCCATAAATGCAGGCAAATAACTTTATGTTGTTGCTTCTATCCACTTTCCAACAACTTCTATTATCATTTGTCTTTTTTCCTGTATTTCATTCATAGTATTGAAGGATGCAATTGCTCTGTCATTTTCCTTCCAAATTAAAATATCATAATCGCCGCTTAGCAATCTGTTCTTTGGCATTTCTTTAACCTTCGCACCGCGATGAAATATTACTTGCAGCTGTTTTTTAGGACTGATTCTTATAGTGATGCGATCCTCTCCATTTATACTGTAGTTAGGACCGTTCCACTTTACACTTTCAGTCAACTCATAACCCGCACCCATTATTATTTCCCTCAAACACTCAACCTCATCTCTTAAGGAAAGGTTCAAACTATCCAAAAAATATGTCACTTCTTTATTTAAATTACTTTGACCCATATGTGCACCCCCATTATCCAATTAGAAAAAGTATAAAGGGAGTAAAACATAAAATCAAATTAAATTTCATATGGCAAAAAGGTCTGTGCCGCACTGTGTACAAAAACGCGCGTCGGGAACGGTGGGAGTGCCGCATTTTGGACAGAAATTTATCTGCGGGTTGACCTGATATGTAAGCGGCAAATCTTCATCCAGCGCTTTTTCAGAAAAAAACAGCCAGAATATGTCTCCACCGTCCTCACATATTCCGATGGCACCACTGGGAGACACCACATAAAAGTCGTTTTCGTCAATGGGGTCTTCACTGTCGCTTGTTTCGGCAAGCACCAGCAAGCCTTTTACGTCGTATCTATCATTGGAAGTGGCAAAGCTCCAGCTTCCGCAGAGTGTTGCGGCAAGTTCCGCCGCTTCCAGCATAGTATCGAATCTCTCCATTATAAAAAGCCTCCTTATTTGAATAACAGATTATTACACCGCTTGCAGCGGTCATTTTGTATGGGGTTCATCATGGAGCAGACGTTGCAGTAGATGATGCGGTCTTTAGATTTGTCATACTTCTCGTATGTACCGAATTTGGGATGAAACCGTACCCTGTCGCCAACGGACAGATAATCGTACATATCTCGCCCGCTGTCCTTTTCCACGATAGTCTTTTTCTTGCCCGCATCGGTGTTGATGATTGTGGTATATTCCGTATAGGTTCTGTAATTATCATCTTCGCCGCCCCTATGCTCGCTTTTCTCCTTGCTGTACTTATTGACGACCACACCCTCCC
>JAAYLF010000194.1 GCA_012522035.1 Clostridiaceae bacterium | reverse complement strand
TGGATAGAACCCAGAATGGTAGTGATAAAACAATCAAGCTTGGCGGTGTAAAGCCCAAGGACACAGGCGAAGACGCATATGTGATAAAAACGGAAGGCGACAATCTTATACTATCCGGGCATACAAAAAGAGGTATTCTGTATGCAATATATACATTTTTCGAAAGATACGCAGGCTGCAGATGGTTTACATCCGACTGTGAGCACATGCCTAGGAAAGAAGTATTTGAAATACCTGAAATAGATGTTGATGAAAGTCCTTTCTTCTGGTACAGGGAAACCTTTTACAGGGATGCTTTTGAACCATCCTTTGCACTTAGAAACAAGTTGAATGGACATCACATGCATCTTGATGGGGAACAGGGAGGGAAATTTGAATATGGGCTTGGTTTTGTGCACACTTTCCATACCATCATTCCTCAAGAGGAATACTTCAAGACCCATCCGGAATATTTCCCTTTGATTGACGGAGAAAGAACCACAGATCCCCATCATCAGATTTGTCTTTCCAACCCTGATGTTTTGAAGATTACAATAGAGAAGGTAAAGAAGGCTTTTGACGAAAACCCAAATGTGAAGATTGTGTCAGTATCTCAGAATGACACCTTTGAGGAAGGAAACCAGTGCCGATGCGACAAGTGCAGGGCGATAGAGGAGGAAGAAGGATCTCCTGCAGGCAATGTTATTTGCTTTGTCAACAGTGTGGCGGATGCGATAAAGGATGAATACCCTGACAAATACATCGATACTTTGGCCTACAGATATACAAGAAAAGCACCTCTTAAAACAAAACCTCGTGATAATGTGATAATAAGGCTTTGTACGATAGAGTGTTGCTTCAGCCATCCCATAACCGAATGTGATCAGGTTAACGAAAAGGGAGTGCACAGAAACGGATCATTTATTGAAGATATTGTGGCATGGAGCAAAATAGCCAACAACATCTTCATCTGGGACTATATTGTCAACTTCCTGAACTATCTCACACCTTATCCCAATCTTTATGCACTTCAAAAGAACATGCAGTTCTTTGTCGAGCACAATGTCAAGGGAGTATTTTCTCAAGGGTGCGGAGAGATAAAGTTCAGTGAGTTTGCTCATCTGCGTGCATATGTAATAGCAAAGCTTTTGGAGGATCCGTATTGCGATGTTGACAAGGCAATTGATGAGTTCATGTATGGGTATTACAAAAACGCAGCAGCTCCTTTGAGAAGGTATATTGATGTACTAAACAGGAAAGCCGAGAAGGAAAACTTTCATTTTGGATTGTACGACGATCCAAACAAGGATTTTCTCACAAAGGATTTTATGGCTTATGCAGACAGTCTTTTTGACATGGCTGAAAGAATGGCGGATGATGAGACAATACTATACAGGGTAAGAAGAACCCGCATGTCGCTAAGATATGCAAAGCTATTCCTCATGGAGGGAAGTCTCGAAGAAAGAAGAAGAGAGCTTGAAAAGTTCTTTGAAGATATGAGGTATTTCAAGATAGAATCTCTTCTGGAAAGAGGAAATCTGGAATCCAGTTATGAAAGAATGAAGCAGATAGTGACACCAGAAGATGTGGAAAGGAAATAGATATGAAAGCGTACGAACGTTTTTTGGAGTATATTAAGATTAATACCCAGTCGGATCCAAAGAGTGAAAGCGTACCCAGCACCGAAGGGCAGACAGTTCTTGCAAAATTGTTGGTAGAAGAACTGAAATCCTTGGGGGTTGAAAATGCATATCTTGCTGATTCGGGGGTAGTGTATGGGAAAATAAAGGGGAATTCGGAAAAGACAAGCAAAACTGTAGGGTTCATTGCGCATCTGGATACTTCTCCTGACATGTCTGGTGAAAACGTCAGGCCAAGAATTGTCAGGAATTATGACGGCGGCATAATAGTACTAGGTGACAATGTATCCTTGGATCCGGAAACTTTTCCGAGTTTGAAGAGCAAGATTGGTCATGACTTGATTGTAACGGATGGAACAACCCTTCTAGGTGCCGACAACAAGGCGGGCATTGCGATTATAATGACCTTTGTTGAGAGAATAATGAAGGGAGAGCTCCTTCATGGTGATATTTCCATTGCTTTTACGCCCGATGAGGAAATAGGCAGAGGTGCTGACAACTTTGACGTTGAAGCCTTTGGTGCGGATATTGCGTATACCGTTGATGGTGGAGACATAAGCATGTTTGAATATGAAAACTTCAATGCAGCCAGCGCAAAGGTGGTTGTAAACGGGAACAGTATTCACCCAGGCTATGCAAAGGGCAAAATGAAGAATGCCATTCTGCTTGCAATGGAGTTTCAAAATCTTCTGCCTGCATTCATGAATCCTGCGTATACGGAGAAATATGAAGGTTTTTATCATATTACTGACATGAATGGCATGTGTGAGAAAACTGAAATGGAGTATATTATCAGGAATCATGATGACAGGTTGTTCAGTGAGCAGAAAGAGTTTTTCATGAAAGCTGCTGAGTTCATGAATGAGAAGTATGGAGAGAATACCTTTGAAGTTTCAATTAAGGATTCCTATTACAACATGCGAAAGATAATAGAGAACGACATGACTGTTGTCAACATTGCCTTGGAAGCCATGAGGGAAATAGGAATAACCCCACAAATTGAACCAATTCGTGGGGGCACAGATGGCGCAAGATTGACTTATATGGGACTGCCATGTCCCAATATCGGCACAGGTGGGTATAATTTCCACGGCAAATATGAATATTTGTCCATAAACGAGATGGACAAATCCGTTGAATTAATTACCAGAATAGCTGGCAAACTTATCTCAGATTAATTTTTCCAAAGAATTCGGGCCTGTGAAAATCAGGCTCTTTTGTTTCAATATTGTTCCACACGCCAAAGTGGGGTTTTGCTGTCAAATCTCCGCATTTATAGAAGTTTGCTTTGATATATTCCGTTTTGCTTTCATCAAAGGTTGGAAAATACTTTTTTATAAACTCATACGGTACAGTATAGCTTATTTCCCAATACTCATCAGTTGTTCGTGACTTCATGTTGAAATATTCGTTTCCGGGAGCTTCAATGGGGCCTGTTCCGCTTCTGTCGCCTGTTTTGCTGTAACCAATATACATGACTCCTTTTGGATTTATCTCAAAGTTCATGTATGCTTTTGATGTTTCCGGTTCTGCGTTGAAGAAGAACTCCATGCAGGAATCGGTATGAACTTTGGAATTCCTCTCGGTCATCTCAGCCCTTACATCCGTCTCATACGATTTCATGGTTATCTCAAAGCCGCTTTTTCCTTTTTGTATTTTTGCCTGGGTTTTTGGCCTGTATTCGCAGCCCCAGGGATAAATGTCCACATCCAACCATTCGTTTTTTGAGATATTGTATTCCTTCATTCCATCACCTTCATAAATATGTTTTGCTTAATTATATCATGGAAAGAAAAAAACAACACTGTTTTATTCCCCGGGTTATGAATATACGGTAATTTAAATAGTATAATTGGGCTGATGATATTTGGCGGGAGGTGAAACGATGGATAAAATCAGGTACAAGGTTATAAAAAGACTGGGTGTAATAAACAGCTCTAACAATGGATGGGCTAAAGAAGTAAATATTGTTAGCTGGAACGATGGAGCTGCCAAGCTTGACATACGTGATTGGGAGCAGTCATCGAATAGAATGAGAAAGGGAATAACCTTGTTCAGGGATGAAGCAGAAAAACTAAGAGAAATATTAAACAGTATGGACATGGAGGATTTGGAATCAAGACATCCAAAGGACGAGTTGGTTTTGCTTGATGATTTTTAATGCGCTTGACGGTTTAACCGTCAATTTTTTTTTGGTATTTATCTCTTTGGTCTGGGGGATAATATAGCAGGTGTTTTTGTCATATAAAAAACAAATATTTGTAAATATAATGTCAAAAATGTCAGGTAACATATACTCAAGAGGTGATGCCAATGTATGATTATTATCACAATGACTACAGAAGCAGGAAAAAGAGTATAACATTGAGTGTTAGATCCATGATTGCCATATGCATATTGTGTGGATTCATAGGAGGAGGTCTGTCTTTTGTCGGGTTTAATGTGTTTAACCAGGGTGTTGACAGTGGTAATGTCTTGCTTGATGCAACTGCTACGCCTGACAAAAGTCCTTATCAGAACACAAAGAACATAACCAATATATCTGTTGAAAATGTAACCTCCTATGCAAATGCGGTGGCTAAGAAGGTTCTGCCTTCGATTGTTGGTATTAATGTAACTACAAAGGTAATAAACAAGGGATGGTTTGGAGATACCGTAACTGAAAAAGTGGGAGAAGGCAGCGGCATCATATACAAGGAGAATGGATATATAATTACAAACTACCACGTGATACAGGACTCCATAACAACAGCAGGAGAAATGAACCCGGACTCCCAGATAAAGTTGCACCTGTATGAAGACCCTGAAACAGGAATCGATGCGAGGGTCATAGGTTATGATATTGCATCGGATCTGGCGGTTATCAAAATTGAGAGAGACAATCTTACTGCTATAGAAATTGGAGATTCGGATAAAATTGAGGTTGGTGACATAGTTATTGCATTGGGCAACCCTGGTGGACTTAGGTTCCTAGGTTCTGTCAGCCAGGGAATTATAAGTGGGTTGAATAGAAGTGTGGAGGTTGACGGTGTATACAAGGATCTTACCCTGATTCAAACAGATGCCGCCATTAATCCGGGTAATTCAGGTGGAGCCCTTGTGGATGTGGAAGGGAAGCTGATCGGGGTTAACAGTGTAAAGCTTGCAGCAACAGGATATGAAGGAATGGGTTTTGCAATACCTGTGAATGATGTTGTCAGGATAATAGAGAATCTGATGGAAAAGGGGAATGCGGTTTACACATATCTGGGAATTACCGAGGATACCAGGTATACTGCAGATCTTCTTGAGAAGAACGGTTATCCTGGTGGAGTTGTTGTAGGAAGTGTGGCTGCTGGAAGTCCTGCTGAAAAGGCGGGCATAAAGACATATGACATAATTGTTGAATTCAATGGAATAAAGGTTAGGACCATGCAGGAGATACAGAATATCAAAAGCAATTTGAGAAAAGGCGATGTAGTGGAAATAAAGGTTTTCAGACAAACAACGCTCTTTAGGGGTGACTATATTACTTTTAATGTGACTCTTGCATAGGACTTTTGCCTCCTGTATAATGAATTTTATCAGAACATTTGGAGGTAAAAGATGCAAATAACGTTTGTAAAAGAAATAAAGGATTCAATGGTGCTGGACAAAAAGAGAATAGCCCGGGAAGCCCACATGGATATTGAGGATGAGGAGAATTTTGAAGAACTTTGCAGGCTTGTGGACGAGGCTTATGAAGTTGCAGTACCAAAGGCATGCATTACAAAGATGAAGGTAAGAAGGGGAGAAAAGGATGATGAGGTATACCTGAATGACATCTTGTTCAAGTCAAGGATTCTGGCCTCCAACGTTAACGAAAGTGTAGATACATACGGAATTGTCTGTACTTGCGGCATGGAAATAGAAAAGTGGGCCATGCAATACAGAAACGACCCTCTTCTTGCGTATTTTGCCGATGCCATCATGGTGGAGGTGCTTGGAAACAGTGTTGTATATGCAATGAAATATCTAAGCTCCCAAAGTGACATGAACATCTCCCATGCCAGTCCGGGCTCCACAAAGGATTTTCCACTTTCGAACCAGGTAAAACTCTTTGAGGCAATAGGCAGTGTTACAGAAAAAACCGGAGTGTATCTGACTCCGGAATTCCTGATGAAACCACTTAAAAGTGTTTCTGGTGTATACTTTGCAAATGATTCTGATTATTCCGATTGCAAGGTGTGCACACGGATGGACTGTCCAAGGAGAAGAGAGCCTTTTGACGACAGCATGTTCAGCAAGTTCTATTCATGAAATATTAGGTTTAGGACTAGATATATTACTGGTTGGTGTATGAGATATATCCATATGGAGTGTCTGCCACAGAATTGAAGAAATTTTATTATAAAGTTGTTCTTTGGGAAATTTGGTAGAAGGCTCTTTTTTTCACTATACAAAAGCCTTCCCAAAACAACTCCTATCATGAAATATCCCAGATGGGGAAACAGTGGAAAATAGTCTCCTGTGTTGAACTTTTCAGTGGTAAGACCAATAAAGAAAAGGTACGGGTTATTGACTTGCATGTTTTCAAATACGTATCCAAGAACTACAATAGGGACTGCCAGAAGGGCGATTGCCCATGATGGCAGTTTTTTGTATATTGGATACAGGAGCATGCATACACCCAAAAGGTGGAGTATGCCAAAAACTATGGTTATTTCAGGGAACAAGATATACGTTACAAGTGTTATCAAAAGTCCGCAGCCCAGAACAAACAGGCCTCTTTTTATGCATCTTGAACCCAGTGTAATGCTTATACCTGAGATAAGAACGAAAAGAATCCCACCGTTTACCTTTACGAAATAATACATGTTTGGCATATTCAAATCCACATTGTACATATACTCCAAATCTAATATTAGATGAATTATTACTACAAAGATAATGAATAGTCCACGTAGTGCGTCTATTTCCCATATGCGTTCCTTTTTAGCCATCTGATGCATACACCTCATATTGTTTTCATCTAGATATTATATACTACTTTATCGGGTATAGCCATAGGTTGAGAATTTCTTTCATATAATCAAGGAAGTTTTTCTTTTTGCAGGTGCTGTCAGCATACAAATAGCAGCTGTATAATACATCGTCATCGCATTTGACAACAAGTTCTCCTAGAATATCGTCCTTGTACACTGCCTTTTTGGTGGATTTTTCATATATCACTTCATATTCAAGTTTCTCATACTCTTCTTCATCAAGAGGCAGGCGGACATCCTCTTTTACTACAAGGTTTACATATGATTTTTTTCCTTTTTCAACTCTTGTTTTTCCCAAGGAGCTGTTTGCTTTGTACAGTGTATAGATTTGGTAATTATCATATGCAAACTCAGTCATCTTCAAGGCGTCAGCTGTTCTTTTGTTAGTTGTATCGCATCCCAGTATCACACCAATAATACGCATGCCGTTTCTTTCTGCTGTAATAACTATACAGCGTCCTGCTTTGGATGTGTAGCCTGTTTTTACTCCGTCAATGCCATTGTTGGCATATAGCAGATTGTTGGTGTTGGACATGGTATGTCCGTCTATGGTTATAGTTTTTGTCGCAATTATCTTTCTAAAGAGATCATTTTTCATGGCTTCTTTTGTAATAAGGGCGAGGTCCGCAGCAGTAGTGTAATGATTGTGATGGTCAAGTCCGTGAGGAGACACAAAGTTTGTGTTATATGCTCCTATTTCTCTTGCTTTCTGGTTCATCATTTCACAGAACTCTTCAACACTTCCAGCAACGTGCTCTGCAAGAGCAATCGCCGCATCATTGCCGGATCTAAGCATAAGACCATACATAAGGCCCATTACGCTTATCTTTTCACCCAATTCAAGGTTCATGGTTGAACCTCCAATCTGGGCAGCTCTCTTGCTCACGGTGACAATGTCATCCATATTGGCCTTTTCAAGAACTATCAGTGCTGTCATTATTTTAGTGGTCGATGCCATAGGTATTCTAGTATGAGCCTGTTTTTCATATAGAACTCTGCCAGAATCAATTTCAATTAGTATTACACTTCTGGCATAAAAGGAAGGTGTTTGCTTTGCCTGGGCAGTAGGAATGGGAAAGATAGCTATTACAATCAGTAATATTGCCAGTCTTATTCTGTTTTTCATTTAAAAACCTCCATTTGCTTGTCTTTAAATATATATGGCAGTGATTCAAAAATATTTCAGTTATTTTCTTCGAAAAAAGTCGAATTACGTCGACTGAAATAAATGGATATACAGTACGCTTCTATTTAGAATTTGCAAAGGAGGCTGATTTTATGACAGTTGAATATTCCATTTCAGTATGTATTGTTTTGATTATTACTGCGTTCTGTGTATGCTTTATGCTCCAGTTTCATAATTTTGCCATTATCAGTGCAAAAGAAATTGAAAAAAGTCCTACAAAAGCTGTTAGAGTAATACGTATAACCGATGCGGTTATGAGTTCGGTGGAAGGATAGGGATAATATGAAAGGGAGCATGTCGGTATTTGTCTGCCTGGTTCTTGCTGCCGTTGTTCTGCTTAATTGTGTTTTGGTTGATATGGCGAAAGTATATTCATTAAAATCAGGTCTTTCAGCCAGAACAGCCTTGTCAGGCGAATCGTTGCTGGCAGGCTATGACTCGTTGTTAAGGGAACACTACAGACTTTTTGCATTTAATGGGGGAAAGAATCTCAGGGAAGAGTTCCTTACATATTTCAATGTTAGAAACATGGGATACAGTCTGGGGGGATATTTTGCTGATGCCCCGGAAGGCTATCTGCCAATGGATATTCAAAACTATAATGTGGCAAATGTCGTGGTAGAGGCAGGAAACAGTTTGTTAGACCTTTCAGTGCTTGAAAAACAGATATGTGAGGAGATGAAGATACGGACTCCCTTGAATCTTGGCAAAAGCATGCTTGACAAGGTAAGGATTTTGAGTCGGACTGACAAAATGTCGGAAAGTTATTTGAAAGAAGCAGAGATAACTTCACTTATGAATGAAGTGACTGAAAAGATAGAGGAACTTAAAAGGCAGGTGGAAGGTGTATATCCTGGAGATGTGGCCTGTGTGAATGGGTATGACAAGCATAAAAGACATTTGTCATATCTTCTGCTTATATCTTCTTATCTTGATGTGGTAAGATCAGGAAATCCTGATACAAAAGAATTTGAAAAAGCAATAACCGATATGAAGGATGCCCTTTTGAAGATTAAAGGACAGGCCTCTATCTATCTTGATTACAATGTAAATGCAATTGCAAAGGTCAATGAAATTGAAAAGGTGCAAAAACGTGCCAGAAGCGAGATAAAGGATCTGGAAACATGGCTTGACAACTACAATCCTGAAGATGAGTTTGAATTGTATTACAAACAGGTTATAACTGAGAAAAAGAATGCATTAAAAGAGAAAGTGATGAACATGGGGAACACGCATTTGTTAATGCCGCTAAACAGTAACGCAGGTATTCTCAGCCGGATTATTGGCAGTGTTGACAGTTTGGTGCGGCTATTGGATTTTACAGAGGATTTGATTTCGGCAAGTGATCTGGAGGGGAATATTAAGAATTTGAGCGATAAGGGAATCCTGACCAACCTGAAAGTTTATACAGGAAATGAGGATTTTGACGGCAAGTTTGCAAAATATGATCAGAGAAATGTGGCAGAAAAGGATATTCTTAATTTACTGAAAGAATATGAGGCGGTGGTAATACCGCCAGAGTTGTATAGAACCCTTCCTTCGATAGTCAGGGGAATCGACTCTGCGAGCCTTGAAGGTCGGATGCTTTCGGAAACCGAATCCCAGCTGGCTCTTAATTCTCTAGCGATTGTACACAGCATAGTTTCTTTAAAGGAGGATTTCAAGAACTTCAAGGAAGACCCGCTTGATTATTTGACAAAGGGAGTTTTGATAGATGACTATATAATGACGTATTTCGGCAGTTTTGTTAATGAGGTGGAGTCGCGTTCTCAATATTTCAGAAGCGAAATAGAGTATATTATAGCGGGAACATCATATGAAAGCACGAACAGACTTGTCTGTGAATCTCTTATATTTGCGATAAGATTTGTGCTCAATATACTGCACATAATGTGTGATGCTGACAAGGTGGATCTTGCAAACAAGATAGGTAATGCCATAGCGGGCAGCATTACTTGCGGTATAGGTGGCCCCTTGTATGCGGTTTTGGTCATTGCGGGATGGTCCATCTGTGAGTCTATGATTGACATAAAGGATTTGACAGAGGGAAGACATGTACCCTTTTTAAAAAGAAAGAGTGATTGGAAGTTTCATATAGATGGGCTTCCAGGAAGTATTCTTGATGATGATCTTTCAAGTCCCTCCTTTTTTAGCATGAACTACAACGACTATTTAAGGCTTCTATTGCCTTTTGTGGGCAGGGAAACAAAGCTTTTGCGAATATGCGATTTGATTGAGCTCAACATGACTGCCTTTCTTAACAGAAGATACAGTTTGGCAGGCATGTTTACTTCTATAAAAGTAAGTATTACTGTTGATATCGACACTTTGATATCTTATTCACTCTTGCCCAGTTTTAAAAAAGAAGAATACAACTTTGAAATATCGGAGGTCTACCATGGTTCGTACTGACAAGAAGGGCTCTGCTACTGTTGAAACAGCCATAACGCTTCCTTTGTTTATCTCTGTACTGCTATTATTCTCGTCTTTCCTTGTTTGCATTGCTTCAATTAACAGCGTGTATTCAGCCCTTTACAAAACCGCCTCCTTTTTTTCAGATTATGGCTACATATATCATGAGAAGGGCATTAAGAAGGTTGAGGATTCTCTTCTAAAAGATATTGTCCGTCTTGTGGATGATAATGAATCAAGCCTGATACTGAAACAGGCGGATATGAGACAACTTGCAGAAGGTGCAGATAATTACTTGTATGGCGAAATAGCAAAGAGCATATTCATGCAGTATTTGAATGAAGAAAATGTTGTCAAGAGCGGTTTGGTAAAGTTGGATAAGGTAACTTTTTCAGGAAGCAGTTTTTTTGATCATGGAGATGATGTGATACTGGTTGCAAGATGTGTTATGAAACTGCCGCTTCCTGCACCTGAAAAGCTAATTGAAGGGTTTGAGATCAGAGGAAAACTGAGGTTCCGCTGTTTTATAAACGGGGAAATGGGTTCATACAATGAGGCTGCTCCGGTAGAGGCGTCTGTCTGGAGTTTAAGCAACTTTGAGAGGGGAAGAATAATAAGGCAGGTGTTTGGTGCCAACCTGCCTTCAAATTATCCTGTAATTGCAAAGTTCGACAATGGAAAGGCTACTATGATAAAAAGCCTTGACCACACCGCAAAAACATATCAGGATGCAAATATATTTAAGACGACAATCAAGAATATGGTGCTTGAGCTTGCTCAGTTCAACGGAAGAGACTATGGCGGTGTTTCCATCAAGCCAGGGGATATCAAGAGAAGGGAGCTTTTATTGGTAATGCCTACAAATGAGTTGACTCCCCAACAGGAATTTGCGCTGATGGAGATAAGTTCTTATTGCCTTGCCAAGAATGTTGTATTAATTGTGGAGAGGTATCAGGAGAAGAAATAACTTGTTACAATTTCTATATTCTGTTATAATACCGACAGGAGGGATAAAAAATGTGGTATGAAAAGGCATGTCAGGCTGCAGATTATATAAGAACCAGAATAACGGAAAAATACAAAGATTTCAAGATTCCTGAAGTTTGTATTGTGCTGGGATCTGCGCTGGGTAGCTTTGCTGATAGGATTGAATCTCCCCTTACAATACCGTATGGGGATATTGATGGTTTTTCTGTGTCTACGGTAAGTGGACATGCTGGCAGACTTGTTTATGGATTTATAAAAGACAAACCCATTCTGTGCATGCAGGGACGTACGCACATATATGAGGGAAATACACCTCAACAGGTAGTTCTTCCTTTAAGAACCTGCATAAAACTTGGTGTGAAAAACATAGTTCTGACAAATGCCGCAGGTGCTATAAATTATGATTACAATGTGGGAGAGTTCATGGTTATTGAAGATCATTTGAGTTTCTTCCTTGATTCTCCTTTGTTTGGCAAAAATGAAAGTGAGTTTGGCCTTAGATTTCCTTCCATGGATGAGGCTTATGATAAAGAATTAAGAAAAATTGCTATTGAATGTGCAAAAGAATTAGGAATAACTGTACACAGCGGTATATACGCATACATGAAGGGGCCTCAGTTTGAGACTCCTGCTGAAATTAGAGCCCTTCGCATACTCGGTGCGGATGCTGTTGGAATGTCAACCGTACCTGAAACCATAGCATGCGTTCACGCAGGTGCAAAGGTTTTGGGAATATCCTGTTTGTCAAATCTGGCAGCAGGCATGAGTGAGAATAAGCTTAGTCATGAAGATGTGAATAGAATGGAAGATGTAGTTGCTAAAGAATTTGGTGATTGGATGGAGGCTGTAATATGCCGGTTGTAATTATGGATGCATCTATCTACAAACATGTGCCGGGCGGAGAGCTTGTAAATGCAAATATAATTATAAAAGACAACAAGATTCATAGAATAACAGACAATCAGAATGAGGTAAAAAGCTTTATTGAGGAGAATCCAGAAACGGAAGTATTAAGCAGTAAGGATAAAATTGTTTTGCCTGGATTTGTAAATGCTCATACCCATTCTCCGATGTCTGTTTTTAGAAATTATGCTTCCGACAGATCTTTGCATGATTGGTTGTTCAATATGATTATTCCAAAGGAACAGCTTTTGACGGAAGAGGATGCGTATTGGACCAGTCTTGCGTCCCAGGCGGAGATGATCAGGAGTGGGACTTGTGCCTTTGCTGACATGTATTTTCATTTTGAGTCTCTTGTCAGAGCTGTCAGACATAGCGGCATGCGTGCCAATTTGACGGTAATGCCCCTTTCAAACAAATGGAATGAAGGCAAAAGAAAGACAGTAAGCAATGCACAGGAAGCAATTTCCTTGTTCAAGAAGTACAATGATAATGAAATGATAACGCTGTATACTGAACTGCATTCTGTTTATCTTTACGATATTGACATGATACATGTAAATGTCGAAGTTGCCAAAGAACTGAATACGGGAATACACATACATCTGCATGAAACGGAAAAAGAAGTGGATGATTGCTTAAGGGAACATAACAAAAGACCTATTGAGCTGCTCAGAGAAATTGGTGTATTTACGCGGCCTGTTCTGGCAGCCCATTGCGTTGTCATGAATGATGACGATATTGACATATTGAAAGAAGACAAAATTAACGTATGTGAAAACATATCATCCAATTTGAAACTTGTAAGTGGCATTCCGAGAATTCCAGAGATGATTGATAAGGGTGTAAATGTAGTCCTTGGTACTGACGGATGTGCAAGCAACAATAACCTCAACATGTTTGAAGAGATGCACATTTCCGCAATAGTTCACAAGAATCAAATGAAGGATCCAACAGTTATGCCTGCCCACAAGTTAATTGAGATGGCAACAAAAAACGGTTACGAAGCAATTGGTTTTAAAGACAGGGCGGGGGATGTGGCTGAAGGAATGCTGGCAGACTTGATTATGGTTGACATATCAAGTCTCCACTGCACACCAATAAATGAAGTTGCAGCTTGCATAGTATACAGTATGCAGGCATCAGATGTGGACACTGTGATTATTAATGGCAGGATAGTTATGAGGAATAAAGAGTTTGTTACGATAGATGAAGAATTAGTAAAACACAAGGTAAGAACAGTTGCAAAGCGACTGGGGTTATAGTAAAGGAGAGTTGTCATGTTAACAATAAATGATAACAATGCGAGATATGTAATTATAGATTCAAGTCTTGAGGATACTGAGGAAATTGCCAAGGAGAACAATGTCCTGGTTTTACCTTTTGATGGTACAAAGATATACGAGGTTATACGTTATATTGATGGTGAGCCTCTTTTTCTTGAAGACCATTATAAAAGACTTGTAGATAGTGCAAATACAGCAGGAATCAAAAATTTGATTTCCATGAGTGCACTTAGGGAATATGGAAAAGTTTTACTCGAGGTTAACAGTCAGAAGGACTGCAACCTCAAGTTCATCTGTGCAAAGGGCGATGAAGAATCCTACGACAACTTCATAGTCTACCTCAGCAAATATTATTATCCTGAGCCTCAAGTATACAAAACGGGTGTTGAAACAAAGGTAATAGAGGAGACCAGGGAGAATCCCAATGCAAAGATCAGCAGACAAGAGTATATAGAGAAAATTAATGAGTTTAAAGAAAAACACAATATTTTTGAAGCAATACTTAAGAATGAAAGAGGTTTTCTGACAGAAGGAAGCAAGTCAAATTTGTTTTTTGTAAAGGGTGATACGGTATATACAGCACCAACCAGCCAGGTTTTGGTTGGCACAATGAGAAAATATGTGCTTAAGGCTTGTGAAGACAACATGATTCCTGTTAAGTTGGAGGCGGTTCATCACGATAATATTGGTGAGTTTGATGCTGCATTTTTGACAGGAACATCCATAAAAGTTCTACCAATCGCCAAAATTGATGATGTTGAGTACAAGTCTTTGAAGAATGAAATTGTTATAAAGTTGATGAAGGGTCTTGAACAAATTATAAAAGAGTATTACAATTCCAATAATTAAATAATAGGAAATGGGGGAGATTAGATGAGAATTGCCTTTTCAACATTGGGATGCCCCGATTGGTCTTTTTCAGAGATACTGTCTACAGCCAAAGATTTTGGTTACAATGGTATTGAAATCAGGGGCTTGAAGAATGAGATATTTGCTCCGGCAGCAAGGGAGTTTAAAGAAGATAGAATCGAAAACACGAAGCAGTCGTTAAAGGAACTTGATCTCGAGATTTCATGCTTCTCTTCTGCAAGCTATCTCTTTGACAAGAATAATACTGAAGAAGCCATAAAAGAAGGTTGTAGTTATATAGATTTGGCAAACAAGATGGATGTTAAATTTGTGAGAGTTCTTGGTGACAAGGATCCGCATCCATCCAAAGATATTGATGACGATTTTGTAAGAGAAAATCTGCAATATCTTGTAGACTATGGAAACGAAAAAGGAGTAATCCCCCTAATTGAGACAAATGGTGTGTTTGCAGACACCAAAAGGCTTGTGAAGCTGGTAGACAAGATAGAAGGCAATGTGGGTATTCTATGGGATATCCATCATCCGTGCAGGTTTTTCAGGGAAAATCCTCAAGATACATTTGATAGGATAAAACCGTATTTAAGGTATGTTCACTTCAAAGATTCCGTTTTTGAATCCGGTCAGGTGAGATACAAGATGCCTGGATACGGCGATCTTCCTGTCAGACAGGCTATTAACATTCTTTTGGACAATGATTTTGAAGGGTATGTCTCATTGGAATGGGTTAAGAGATGGTATTACGATCTGGAGGAACCGGGAGTAGTGTTCATGCATTTTGCACATTATATTAGAAAACTTGAAAGGAAGAAAGGTAAGTCAATATGAAGAATATACCATTGTACGAAGTAGATCAGATTTCCACACTGAAGGACATGTTAATCAATTCCGAAAGAAAGTTTGGAGACAAACCAGCGTTTTTGAAAAAAGTTCCTGGAGTCGATAATTATGTTCCTGTAACATACAAACAGTACAAGAAAGACGTGGATGCATTTGGTACCAAGCTCATTGATATGGGTTACAAAGACGAAAAGATAGTGATTATCGGTGAAAACAGGTATGAATGGTCATGTTCTTATCTTTCTGTTGTAAATGGAGTGGGCGTTGTTGTCCCCCTCGACAAGGAACTTCCTGAGAATGAAATAGAACTGTCAGTCAACAGGGCTGAAGCGAGTCTTGTTATATTCTCTCCAAAATTGATTGACAAGATAAATAATCTATATGGCAAGCTTTCCACAGTCAAGGAATACATTGTGATGGATGACGAGTCCAAGGATGACAGGTTTGCTGCATTTGGCAAACTGTTGAAAGAGGGCCACGAACTGCTTGAAAAGGGAGACGATAGATATACAAGCATTGAGATAGATCCTGAAGAAATGAAGATACTTTTGTTTACTTCGGGAACGACGGATATTGCAAAAGCTGTGATGCTCAGTCACAAGAATATATGTGAGAACCTTATGGCCATGTGTGCCATGACCTATATTGATGAAAATGATGTCTTTCTATCAATACTGCCAATACATCATACTTATGAATGTACCTGTGGATTCCTTTGTCCATTGTACAGAGGCAGCACTGTTGCTT